>PLDW01000074.1 GCA_003136315.1 Gemmataceae bacterium
AGCCGCCCGTGGCACCCAAGCCCTCTGGGAGATTTCCTCTCACCAACTGCCTTAAGGGGATGAGTTCAAGCCCTCCACGACGAGTTCGGCGAATCGCTGGCAACCATGCGGGGTGAGGTGGCAGGGGTCGTCGAAGTTGATGCGGCCGTGCGGGATTTTGCTCGCGATATCCACAAACAGCGTCCCTTGCCGCGCGGCCACCCGCCGGACTGCGTCGTTGTGTGCATCCACCGCGCGGGTGACATACGTGGGATCGCCCCAGGTCTCCGGAGGATACTTCACGCTGGCATAATCCAGGCGACCCGCCTGATAATCCTCTGCGGTGTAGTTCGCCGGGATGTAGCAGGCGTAGGTGGCCAGCATCAGGCGGTCACCGCGGCGTTTGGCGATCTCGGCCACGGCCTCGACGTTCGCTTCATAAGACGGCGGGGTACGCAGATCGCCTCCATACTTGTGATCCCACTGTCCTCGCGTTAACCCCCAGCGGTCCCCCAGGTTGATCGCCATGTACCGTGCCGTGAAGGGAAAGCAAAACCACTCGACCTCTTTATGATCGTCCAGTGGTTTAATCATAGCAATATGACGCACATGTGTGTAATCAGCACGGAATTCTCCTGGTGGACAGTTATTGAGGTGAGCATCATTAATGGAGTGATACAACAGGACGAGATCAAAGCGTCGATCATCGAGGCGGGCATACTTCATCCGGCTCTCGACCGATGTCCGCCCGATATAGGAGTAGTTGATGATGCGGACCGGCCGGCCCACTTTCTGGGCCAACAGATCGCGCAGTCGTGGCGCGATATCGCCACAGCGGGGATGCAGTACCGACGCCCCCAGGAGAAGCACGTCGTAGGTGTCGTCTCCGTGGTAAGTTGCCACCTCATCAATACCGGAGGTGGCGATCTCGTGAAAGGTACTGCGAAAGATCGCCTCATTTGTGACGACTCGAACACCTTTGGATTGCCACCAGTAGACGCGCGAGATCGCCTCCAGCCCGGCGAGCAATAACAGCATGCCCAGGCCGAGAACGATGAGCTTCTGACTTCGCCGCAGGTCGCGCCAGCGGATGGGAGCCCGGGGAGCCGCGGGTGGGGCGGTGGGGTCGATGTCCATATTCGATCACGCGATTAAAAGAGTGTATAGATGAACGGAGCGGCCCCGGTACTGGCTAACCCGGCAAGCAGGCCGAAGAACGCCAGAGCAGCGAGAATCGGTAGGAGCCACCACTTCTTGTTGTGCTTCAGAAACCCCCACAACTCACCGATCAGGCTTCCACTCACGCCGACTCGTTGGGCGGCCCGCTCGAAATCGTTGGACGGGACCATCGAACCCTCCCGGATCAGTATTGCTTGAAGTATCGCTCCACCCCGGCCTCCTCTGGCCTCGGCTCCCAATAACTCAACCGTCCCGGTTCCGACTTGAGCGCAAGAGCGTCGCGGCCGATCAACCAGAAGAATAATCCAACTGGCGTGAAAATCCCAAAGAACATCGCCGCCAGGAGGATTCGCGAGAGTAGCCATCCGATCGGGAAAACAGCGATGCTCAGGGCGACGAACGGCAACCGCAGCGATTGCGGGGCCAGCCAACCCACGACGCCGATGAGCGTTGCGATGACGGCGACGAGGCCGGATGCAATGGTATCCGGGAAGCCGATGCGCCAGGCGACGAACCCGCCAATGACAACGCACGTCGCGACGAATTGCCGCAACACCCGATTGGTAGGTCGCCAGGGAATCTCGCTCCAGGTCATCGTTCCCTCTTGGGGCTGTCATCCCGAATCACTTGCTCCGCGCACCGGAAACCAAACCGTTTCGGATCGCTCTAAGGAACAGCGCATCAATGAGTGTCAGGTTGATTGATATGGTCAATTCACCCCCCCCTGCCCCCCCTTTGAAAGGGGGGGAGAAACCCTGCCATGCTCGACTCGGTTCAGGATGGGGGATGATCATCCTTTCTGCCGCTCTCCATCTGTCTCCCCCCCTTTCGAAGGGGGGGCAGCGGGGGGGTAGATCGGCCAATGTAGCAGAATTACGACTCTTGTTCATGCACCGGTCCTAAGCGGTCAATCCAGTTGAAACTGTGCCAGGTACTGTTGTTGCTCCTGACCGGTGAGCGTGGGATCCATCTCCGATTTGTGCAGGACCACATCTTCGAGTACCAGCGCATCCATGTCAGTCGCCAGAAAGCAGCGATACGCTTCCTGCGGTGTGCAGACAATCGGTTCGCCCCGCACATTGAAGCTTGTGTTCACCAGTACCGGGCAACCGGTCCGGCCCAGGAACGCTCGCAACAATTGCGCGAAGCGTGGATTGCGTGTACCGTCGACCGTCTGCACCCGGGCCGAGTAGTCCACATGAGTCACCGCGGGAATCGTCGAGCGGACCACGTTGACGCGGTGTCGCAGGTCCGGGTCGCGGTCCATCACTTCTTGCAGTTCCGGGGGGATCGCTGTGTGGTGTCCGTCGCGCACCTGCGCCACGAGCAGCATGTAGGGGCTCTCGTGATCCGGAGAGAGACCGAACCAGTTCGAAGCGTGCTCGCGCAGCACCACGGGCGCAAAGGGTCGGAACGATTCGCGGAACTTGATTTTGAGGTTCATCGTGGCTTGCATCTGCGGCGACCGGGCATCGCCCAGGATGCTGCGCGCTCCAAGTGCCCGGGGTCCGAATTCCATCCGCCCCTGGAACCAGCCGACGATCTGCCCCTCGGCCAGCAACCCTGCCACATGGTCCACGAAGTCGGATTCTGTAGGGAAGCGGTGGTGAGGGGCCTCGACGCCGTTCAAGAACCGGGCCACATGGGCAGAGTCGAACTGGGGGCCGAGCAGACTTCCGGATTGGGCATCCTGGCCATCGGGTTCGCGCGGCTTCCCAAGCAGTTGATGCCAGACGAACAGCGCTGCCCCGAGCGCCCCGCCAGCATCACCAGCCGCAGGCTGAATCCAGATATCGTCGAACGGTCCCTCCCGAAGAAGCTTGCCGTTGGCGACGCAATTCAACGCCACTCCGCCCGCCATCACCAAATGCTTCTCGCCGGTCGTCTTGTGGATGTGCCGCCCGATTCGCAAAACGACCTCTTCTGTCACCATCTGGATGCTGGCAGCGAGATCCATGTGGCGCTGGGCCAGATCCCCCTCGGGGGGTCGCGGGGGGCCACCGAACAGGTCGTGAAATCGCCTGCTCGTCATCGTCAGCCCCTGGCAAAAGTTGAAGTAGGCCAGGTTCAGGCGGAACGAACCGTCGTCCTTCAGATCAATCAAATGGCTGCGGATCAGGTCGGCGTACACGGGCTTCCCGTAGGGGGCGAGCCCCATGAGCTTATACTCGCCGCTGTTCACCTTGAAACCGCAGTAGTAGGTGAAAGCCGAGTAGAGCAGCCCGAGCGAGTGGGGGAACCGGAGTTCATGCGTGAGTCGGAGGCGGTTTCCCTCGCCGACCCCGATACTCGTGGTGGTCCATTCGCCGACACCATCGAGTGTGAGAATCGCAGCACGGTCGAATGGACTTGGAAAGAACGCGCTGGCGGCGTGGCTCTGGTGGTGATCGGGAAACACCAGCGGTGCTGTCCCGCCGACGCCGGAACGGATGGCCCGCCTCAAAAACAGCTTCTCACGCAACCACAAAGGCATGGCCTGGGCGAACGATTTGAGTCCGGCTGGGGCGAAGGCGAGATAGGTTTCGAGAAGCCGCTCGAATTTGGTGAGCGGCTTCTCGTAGAACGCCACGAAATCCAGATCGTTCGCAGTGAGCCCCGCTTCGGCCAGGCAGTATTTCACCGACTCGGTGGGGAACCGCTCGTCCTGCTTCTTTCGGGTGAACCGCTCCTCCTGGGCGGCAGCGACGACGCGACCATCCACCACAAGAGCGGCAGCGCTATCGTGATAGAACGCGGATAGGCCGAGGATCGCGGACACACGCCATCTCCAGTGGAGAGAGATTGCGCTTGTATCGACCGCACCACCCAGGGGAGTTGAGTCTGTCTGGGAAATGATCAGGGTGCAGACAGTCGGGATTGGGCGTCGGGGGACGGGTTAGTATGGCCCCCAGGGCTTACGGCGGGTGCCATGCCCACTGCTTTGAGTGGGCATGTTGGTACCATGAGGAATCAGGAACTTCCCAGCACCGGCATCGATTCCCTCGATCAGCCATTACCGGCTTCCGTCTCTACTCTGGAATGCTTGCCGCCGAAAGCAGGAAAAGGTGAGGGCATGGGCATGGCCGGGTGTGTTGGACCGTTGGCAAGTTTTTCGGTGGGTCGTGTCCATGACCCTTTCTCCAGGCGGACCCTGGCAATCGATATCCGTTATGGTGGAACCCGCACTGTACTTCTGCCAAGATGCCCACTCAAAGCAGTGGGCATGGCACCCGGCGGTCAGCACCGCAGGTAATGTCACTCTCGCGAACCTGCCGGCACCAACAGCGTCTATTATAATATCCTCTTTTCCACGGAGACCATCTATGTCCGCCCCGCACCCGATGGCCTATGACTTTTTTTACAAGAATGCACTTGAATACTACGTCAACGGCCGCGCATCGGCCTTCTGCGGCTGCCTCTTCACGACGGGAAACCTCCTCCACCACGCGGTCGAGATGATGCTGAAGGGCGAGTTGTCACGCACGGTCTCCCTGGAAGATCTGAAGGACAACAAGAAGGTTCCGCCACTCGCTGCAGAACTGCTGGACGGCCTTCAAGAACCGCTTTCCAGCCGAGGATCTGAACGAGTTCGACGCGATGATCCCGGAACTCGATAAGTTCGAGACGATCCGTTATCCCGACAACCTCCTGGCCAAAGGCGCCAGCATCGGCTTCGGATTCAGCAGGGGGCGCGTCATCAACACCAGTACCATCGCCCACTCGGTTCCGGAGTACCAGATGGGGATCGGCGACGTGGATGCCTTCTTCGCACGCGCCATCCAGCTCTGCCATATAAACCCAAAAGCGTACTTCGGGTTCCTCAGCGAGCACGGGCGCGAGATGCTGACGAAGTACAACGACTACGCCAAGAATTGGCTCCCGTGATGGTCGGTCTGCGATTACCGGCTAATGGCGCCCGGGTCTCTGCATCATGCTTCCGTCGTGACGCCTTACTGGCCGAACAGCGAAGCTCAGCGATGCGCGGACCAGTTAAGGATCCGCCCCCGTGCGATCCTTAACGCCGTGAGGATGGTACCCGGCGACGGTTAATTTACCTCCAAGGATGTTCTGCCTTTTTACTCCAGAGTTCTTCTAGTAAATCTGCACTGTGGTCCGTCAGTTTACGCCGCGAAGCCAATGGACCTGATAAAATCACAGAAATCTCCGCATTCTCAAGCGATTTTATCCCGCTCGAGGTCTTGAATTGGAGCAGACGGAGTGTCAGCTCTGGTAGCGGGATCCTACACGGGTGTGGAGCATCCTGCGTATGGAATTGCACTCGAAAGTTTCTGAATATCTTGGAGTTGCCAACAGCGTACTTAGGGTGTGTCGGCACTTGTTCGACCGTCCAGACACGCGCGCGGAGAGCCAAAACGAGATCGTGTTCTCGGTTGGTTGATGTTAAAATCCAGATAACATCGTCTAATTTCAATCCTGAATACCATCCGCTTTCCAGGCACGATACCTGCTTATTGTCCTTAAAAGCAATCTCCGCGCGCTCTTGCGTCCAGTAATGTAAGTGGTGAGTCATGGTGCCTCCGCCGTTCAGACCGGCTAATGAATCAAGTGGCTATAGAAAATTCACTCGAACCGGCCACACCATGTGGCGAAAGCACGCGCCGCGCCTCGCTCTCATCTCCGATTTACCTTGCCGAATCAGTGATTAGCCCGCGCCCGTTTGCCGGTGTTGGTCCGTACCGGTGCCACTGGCGGCTTGCCGCCAGTGAAGCCGCAGAAAACGAGTGTTAGCCGTGCATTCTCTTCCTCGCGGGGGTGTCCTTCGGCGTTTGTCGGCCTGTGCGAACGGCTTCACCCCGCCGAGAAACCGTCGAGCTTTGGCAAATCCAACTCGGGTGGCTCGGAGGGACTGCTTTTCGGTGAGGAGGGGGGTTCATGGTCAGGGTGGTATCCTCACCCTTCACTGGCGGCAAGCCGCCAGTGGCACCCGGCGAGGCGGCCTCGCTTACTCTGTGGGTTGCCCGGATAGATCGCCGACGAACTGCTCCACCCCCTCGTGGTCGAACACCACCGGCACCCCGCCCGGACCGACGAACACTGCCACCCCGTCCCGAGCTACCAGCGCCCCAAGATGATCGACCTCAAACCGGGAGCCGCTGTGCAGCACGACCGTAAACGGGCGGTACGGAGATCGCTGACGGAATGCGGCCAGGGTCTTGTCGAAGCTGTCCGCGGTCATCGAGCCCCCTTCATCGTCTGAACAATAACGAATGGTAACACACCACAGACCGGCTGTGCAAGTCCCGCGACTCGACTCCGGTCACCTCGCACATGGGAGGGCAAGGCTCCTGCCGAGCCGCACCACTCGCACGCTCGGCAGGAGCCTCGCCCTCCTGTTATACCGATGATTGCTCTTGGAATGAGACTGCCTGACTGGGTTCCTGGACCAGAGAGGGGCGCCCTCCGTCCATTCTTACGGCTGCCGGAGATCGCGTAGCGCGGCCTTCAGATCGTCTCGGGTAGGATCGTCTTGCAGGCCCTGCGCGAAGGCCGCGGCAGCCTCGGCTGGGCGGTTCAGTTCACGCAGGGCTGTGCCGAGGATGCGGCAAGCCGCAGCGTCCGGACCGGTCTGGTCGATGTACCGTCCTGCGTGGAAAGCAGCCTCCGCCCAGTTCCCGGCCACCGCGTGGGCACACGCCCGAAGGTAATCGATCGCTGGCCACCCCGGTGCCACCGCCTCCGCCCGATCGGCCCACTCCAGGGCTTCCGTTGAGCGAGACCGCAACACGGCCAGAGTTCCTTCGAGGACACATCGCAGCACGAAAGCTTCCCGCGGCAGCCGGGCCGCTCGGGCCAATGCCAGCGCGGTGTCGGCCGCTTCCAACTTCCCTTCGGCCAGTCGGTCGGCCGCCACCGGTAGCGCCTGCAACCCGGCAACCAGTTTCTCCGGTTCGTCCCCCTCGGCCCCACGAATGAATTGCCTCGCTGCCTGCCGACTCAGTCGCAGTCCAATCCGGACGTCCTCGACATCGAATACCTTCCATCCAGTCGAGGTGTGGAGCATCCACCACCTGTACAGGGTCGAACGTGGGCCGGTACGATGGCGAGCGTACACGAGAAACTCGCCCGGGGCCGACAGGCGAACCACTTTGCGCACTTCGACGCGATCGCAGGCGAAGCCTGTTGCGGTCTGGTGTGCAGTGTCCCAGAGCGCGGCACGTAGTCGTCGCGGACCGGCTGCTGGCTCCAGGTGGAGTCCGGATTGAGCAAACAGGTCCGAACGAGTGACCTCATCGTAAAGGCGGTTGTGATCGAACGTATCGGCGACCTCCGACGCATGGCCGTCCTTCGCTGCGTGGCCGATCGCGAGGAGGGCCGCGACGAGTTCGGGGTCGGCTGCCTCTCCAGTGCCGACCCCGACGCTGAATGCCTCCCGGGCCTGTTCCCGGGCCTCAGTCGGCGGGATGTCAGCGGGAAGGGGTGGAGGAATTGTCCGCACCCCGAACACCCAGTCCCCGGCCAGTTCCAACAGGCCGAAGGCTGCAATCGGGATCACAAGTAGCCACCACCAACCGAGTCGCATCGCCTTCCCCGAGGATGTGTTTGGCATTTCGCCTGCGCACACCGCAGCATACCACCTGTTTTGTCCGAACACTGCGCAGCCGCAGGCCGCGATTGAGGGAGACGAAGAAAGCGTTGCGACGTGGGGCTGGCTATTCGAGGTAGGTTGGTCCAGTAATGAGCAATTGAGGCGACACCTTGCTCCGACACTCCTTGGCGTCGAGTGCGAATAGCGGGGAAATCTCGACTGGGTGCTCGGGGTTACCATCGGTTCCGCGAGGGACAGAGATGCCCGCACTCTCCAACCAATCGGCGTGTAACCGCATCAAGGCTTGCCGGGCGCTGTCGGGGGAGTCCGCCCCCGTCGCGTTCTTCAAGGGAGCGAACTCTTCCGCTCGGCTCGTCTCCACGACGACCCACCTATCAGCCAGTGGGAGGGCATCAAAGATGAAGAGTTCAAATTTGAGCGCGTTCTCAGAAGTGGGACTGATCACACGCTCCGTGTCAGGGTCAAAGTAAGCGACCTTCTTACGAGCGATGTGATAGGTCAGCCCACCGGTACTGGTCACTCGCCTGAGGAACCCGACGTCGAACAGGTGAATCGCAGGGTTCCCAGCGCGGAACCGAAGCCTTCCGTCCGCCTCTCGCTCCTCAGCCATTTCGGCGGGCATGTCGGAGTATTCGATGATGGTACACCGGCCTGCGATCACCGCGAGCACACCGACTTTTTCCGAAGGATCCTCCTTGTACACCACCTTCGACGAGGCTGCGGAGCCGACCGTAACGTGGGTGCCGAGGAACGCCGGATCGCAGACCTTTACGAGCGGGTTGTCCACCTGGAAGTAGAACACGTGCCGGATACCGCGCGACTCTAACTCGTCTAGCATCCCTGTTTCCGCCAGGGCGGTGAGGGTTCCGCCGTGTCCGTTCGGGCTCAGGAACAACTGGCCGGGCGCCTCCAACAGGATTCGACCCGTCGCAATGTCCACAGCCGGCATGGTCCCCTGCTGAAAGAAGTAGACGTCTTCCCGGGGTAGACCGAAGAAACCCTGCGCGTGAAAATACGCTTCCGTCTCAGCGTGGGTGGCGAGACTCGTCATCACCAGAAGTGGCACGGAGCAGGCGTAACGACGCGATAGCGCCAGCACCTTCTCGCAATGGATTCGAAAAAGCGAAGCGTTCGTCACAGGGGCGACAGGGAACATGCCCTTCGGCTTGTCGAACCCCAGACGGCTGCCTTGCCCGCCGGCGACCAGCAAAACGGCAACTTCCCCGCGACGGAGCGACTCCTCACCCGCAGCATGGACTGCGGCTGGCACGGTCCTCGGTCGCACGGGGATCGGCGCAATCAGTTCTCGGGGTGGCAGAGCAGCCGGTGCGGTGTCGCGGGAAGCGTGCAGGCGTTTGAGTGCGGCGAAATCAATCTTCGCAAGTTCGGCCTCAAAGCCCACTTGGGCCTCGATTGAGAGCCTATCCCACCCGAACAGTAAGTGCTCTTGCCCGTGGTCACGGAGTCTCGCGTACAGTTCGGGTGACAGTTGCGACATGGAAACTCCCGAAATGGTGTCCGAAACGTCGTGGGAGATTACACTTGGGCTAGGCTAATGGCTCTGAAGTTCGGCAACGAGGCCACGTTGTCATCAGATAGATCACTGCGAGTTCACTGTGTATTAGACGTACGTCCTTATATTCTTTATTTCGATTAATTCTTGCACTAGATGTCCATTTCGTAAATCTCTGGGCAGTCGTACTTCCTGGCTTCCCAAGAACTTACGTCATGAGGGCACCGTGAATGCTGCCCAAGGACTTATGAAATGGACATCTAGCAACTATTGACTCGCGGTCAGAGGCTGAATCATGTTGCGTGTGGCGAATCGTTCCGATTCAACCATCGACATCCATCCCCACACCCAGAATACTATCCAGACTTTCGGCATCGAAGACAGCGATTTTCCTGCAGACTCCATGCCGGAATTGGATTTTCATGGGATCGTTTTGCGAGAAACCCCCCGCCCCCGATGGGTGATGTTCTGCGATGGAATGCTAAACGGCTCACGGCCGCCGGTCGCGTCCAAGCTGCGAATGCCTTCGGCCATTGGTTGGACGAATTGCTACAATTCCTCAGTCCACTCCTGGTTCGGTTCGCGCTACCCCTTTCGAACCGTCCGGGCCGCAAATCGGCACGGCTGTCCGTCAACTTCGCTCGATGACAGGACGTCCCAACCCCAGATGGTGACCATGCTGATCAAGGTCGACTGCGAGATCGCCCTCACGTTCCCTGAACCGGCAGCGGTGATCTTGATGCTCCACCTGCACCCGTCAGTCACTCAGGCGGTGGGAAGTGCCGAGCGGTTGGAGGTATTCCCCGCGGTCCAGATCTCGGATTACAGCGATGTTTACGGCAACCGATGTGCGAGGGTCTTCGTCCCCGCCGGGCGGGCAGCCTTCCGGCACGAGGCGGTGGTCGTGTCTGATGGTCAGCCAGACCCGCAGACCTGGGGAGCCTATCACCACCGGGTGCAGGAATTACCGGACGATGCCCTCCTGTTCCTTCTTCCGAGTCGATACTGCGAGGTCGATAGCGAGCTGAAAGAGATGGCCTGGGCCATGTTCGGTCATGGGCCGGCGGGGTGGCCGCTGGTCCGGACCGTATGCGATTTCGTCCATCGCCATATCCGGTTTGATTACCAGCAAGCGCGGGCCAACCGGACAGCCCTGGATGTGTTCCGCGAGCGCGTCGGCGTGTGCCGGGATTACACCCACCTTGCCATTACCCTGTGTCGGTGCTTGAACGTCCCGGCTCGGTATTGCACCGGTTACCTGGGCGATCTCGGTGTGCCACCCGATCCCGCCCCGATGGACTTCAGCGCGTGGTTCGAAGTCTACCTGGGCGGTCGGTGGCACGCCTTCGATGCCCGGCACAATGTCCCCCGGATCGGCCGGGTACTGGTGGCACGCGGCCGGGACGCGGCGGACGTCGCTCTCACCACGGCCTTCGGGATCACCCGCCTGGACTCGTTCCGGGTGGGAACGGTAGAACTCCAGACCGTCGCGCTGGTGACGTAATGCCTTTCCTTCAAAGGTTTCAGTGCTCACGTTGAGCCGGTCACACCCCGGATCCCCCATCAGCCTGCGAAATCACTACAGGATGGTTCGCCGCACGAGGTCTTCCGGACCGGGCGGAGGGGGTTGACTGATACATGGACCCGCTGGTTCCGTATCAGGAGACGTGTCCGATTAGAACTGCTAACCGAGTCCGAACCTCATCAAGGTACATCGCCAATCCGTTGTGCTCACCGCGATCCCGAAGCGTCTGGAGCGACGTTACGCTCCAACATCGGCGCTCGCGATGATGGTGCCCTTCAGTCAGGAGCCGCAGTACACGTTTCGGGCTACGTGGAGCTAGGTCGTTCTTACACGCAGTGAGTTGGTGACTTTGAAGGCAGGGGTCAAATGGAAGCGTTTGCCGTACGGCCGAGAGGCGAGCTTTTTCGTCATCATCTTGTGGGTCGAAGCCGCTGATGACCCAGCTTTCTCGCTCGACAACCGCCAAGCCAACGACCACAGGAATGCCGCTCTTCTCTTGCCCTCGGGCCTGTTCTAATCCCTTTCGACGCTCTGGCTGATCGTCTTGGTCCCGGATCAGTACGACCCCCGCCAACTCGGGGAAAGCCTCCCTGAGATAGAGGATCGCACGCCGACCAGCAGCAGCATCAGCCTCGCCCGGCTCTCCGTCGAAGTGCCCATGAGCCCGGATTCCCAGGTCTGTGGCTAACTGCTTCACGCCCTTCCAGGTGAGACGCTCACCTCCGACTGCGTGCGCAAACCACTCCCGATGATGATTGAGCTGGTCTTCTTCTAACCAATCGATGGCTTCCAACAGTATCCGATCGGCCAACTCCGTCGCCGTTCGGAAGTCTGCGTCGGCTTCGTGGACAACCGCAATGCGTCGACTCATCCTGCGACCCCCTTTTCGACCAACCATTTCTCACCGAACAGGCTCCACATCTCCCCTGGACCCATCTCATCTTTCCATTTTTCATACCTGGGATGCTCTGTGAGTGCGGCACACATCGCGGATCCATCATCCTTGAGAAAAGTCATACGGACTTCGTTTGTTTGCATGCTGTCGAGCAGATAGGGGGAATGCGTCGTGGCAACGATTTGGAGGTTCGCATTCGTTTGCTGAAGTCCCCTTAGTAACACGATCAACTCTTTCTGTGCCTTGGGATGAAGTCCCCGGTCCAAATCATCAAGGAGGATCAAGTTCGGACGGTTTGGGGCATAGAGAGCCGCTAACAGCCCAAGAATGAGAAGTGTACCTTCACTCACTTCGGAGGCCGGGAGCGAGTCGGCCCCGACTGTATCAAACTGAAGGGCGGAGGGCTGATTGATGACCGTCTTGGTGTGCCGCAACCTGCGAATCGTGGGAATGATTCGCCGGAGATCAGCTTGTAGATGTTGCCACGAATCCGGGTCGTTCAGCGCCATGCTCGCGAGCGCAGTATGAAGCCCGGTCCCGTCCGGTAACATGACCGTTGGGTCTGCAGGACTTGGATTCGGAACGACGAGCTTTGATGCTTCCAGTCTGAGTAGCACTGACGAAGGGAGAGGGGCCATTACGCCCGATTGAAACTGCCATAACTTCCACTCAGTCGAATTGAGGTCCGGTGCGACTCCTAGTCCAAGTCCTGACCAGGGAGGATTGCGGATGTTCTGTTGGACCTGTGGGGGACTTGGATGCGCGCGAACTCGATACCATTGACCTCCGGTTCCAGCAGCCAGGTCGATATTATCTCGCACTCCTCTGCTTGCAAACTGCAAGAGTTCATTGTGCTGTGTCGTTACTTGTGGAAAACCAAAGATCTGGCAAAGAAAATGCATTCCTTTTAAAATGCTCGATTTCCCCGATGCGTTCGGTCCTACACAGACGGTGAACCGCTCAAGGTCAATTGTGACGTCCCGGAGGCACTTGAAATTGCGGAACGACATCTTGTGGATCATCGGCGATTCCTCCATTTCGACATCTTACATTCTTGCCGTCTGCTTCCCAGAGTTCGTCAGATGGAGTTCATCGATCAGGGGCACACGGCCTTAGCCGCGAAAGTGGGACTCGGTCCTGCCACCCCACTGCGCTCCAAGCCGCTTGCGCTGTTGAGTTTTCCAGGAATTCCACCCAGTGAACAGACGGGCACTGTTGATTCAGCGGATGATACAAAACCCCGCTGAGGCGGTAGCATCCCAGAGGCGGAGAATAGGTCAGTCGCTCCGCGAGTGACCGTCTCTTGAGCGCAGAGGCAGTCGGCGAAGTGAGAGTGAGTCGGTCCGCATCCAATTACGAGGAAAGGCGACTCAGGGAGCGAGTCGCCTACTCACCCCTGATCCGACCTCAACCGGGGCAAGGTGATCAGGTTCATGGATGACGGCCGAGCCAGGCGGGGTAATCCACTTCCTTGACCATCCCGTATCTGACACACTGCCCCTGGAACTGGGCAAAGGCTCATCCTACCCCTTGAGCATCTCGTCGTGCTTCATCCCGGAGGGTGGGAGGTCGGCCTTGCGGCAATTCGCGAGCCCGGCCCTGGCTCCGGCAAACGGGTCGGCGTCGTTGTCCTCCCACTCGATCGACACCGCCCCGTCGAACCCCACCCGGTTCAACTCGATGAAGATCTCCTCCAGCGAATTCGCGTCCCGGGCGGTTCCAGCCGTGACGAAGTTCCACCCGTTGGCCCAGTGACCCATCGGCCGGTGCCCACCAAGTCGACCCGCCCGGCAGTGCTCCCGCGCGACCCACACCCCCTTCACATGGGCACAGTGGATATACTCCGGGAACTCGCGGATAAACTGGATCACACTGACGTTCTGCCACTCCATGTGCGAGCCATCGAGGTTGAAACCGACCACCCCCTCATACCCAGCCTTACACATATAATTAATATAGTCGCTTGCGGATTCGATATCTCCCATCGCCCGCTCGCTCGGGTGACACTCCAGGTCGAACGTCACCCCGTACTGCTTGCACAAATCCCATACGGGTCCGAATCGCTCGACCAGTAACTCCAGGCTCAACTGCCGGACATCCGGGATCTTGTACCCCTCGATGCTGTCCGGTAGGGGCGGAAACAAGAACCAGTGGCTCCAGCAGTTCGCCGGAGATCCGACGAACCCGGGCAGGGCGACCTTCCGGCCCTGAATCTTGCTCAGGTGGCCCGCATACCGGACGCACGCCTGCATGTCTCGCAGCGCTTCAGCGTGGACGAGTTTGCTGACTTCCGGTGGGACGTAGTAAGGATCGGTGCGCGGCGGGTTGTTCCCGGCTCCCCGCCATGCCTTGTACGCAGCCTTCGCCTCGCCCTTCCCCGAGCAGAAGTTCAGCGTCTTGGCAGACGGCTCGTCACCGAGAACCTGCCCCTGGAGGTGGCTGGCGACCGTGAAAATCTCCAGCCCATGCGACCGTGCCAGGGCGACCCGTTCCTTCGCGTAGTCGGCCGCTCCGGCGTCGGTGTCGCATCGGCGGAGGTCGAGTTCCCAGGAGGCCTCTTCCCAGCCATCGAACCCGGTTTCCTGAATGAACGAAATCCACTTGGCTTCGGGGATATTGCCGAACTGGCCGCGGACCAGGCCGATCTGGTGGTAGCTCCCTTTGCCATTCTTGTGGTGCGGTGTCTGGTGGAAGCCCATCGGGAGAGACTCCATGCGGGGTTGGGGACGCGGGAAACCATTACCGCAGACTCTACGGCCAACGGGAATCGTGGGCAAGGAATTGGGTGCAACAGGTGTAGCCGGGGTCAGTGACTCTGGACCGGCCTCACAGAGGCCAGCTACAAAAATTCTGCAAAACGTGAAAACGTGATTGCGCCCGCAACCGACATTGTCTTTTCAAGATCATGGCCGATGATGCCGAAGATAGTGTACAGATTTCGACGGGTTCCCCAACCTCCCTGACAGGAGAGAATCATGCCTCGCGTCGTGCATTTCGAGATCCATGCTGACGACCTCGCCCGGGCGGCCCAATTTTACACCGATCTGTTCGGCTGGACGATCTCCAAGTGGGATGGCCCGGTCGAGTACTGGATGATTTTCACCGGGCCAGAGGGCACCCCGGGAATCAACGGCGGCCTCGTCCCCCGGCGGCACCCGCGCAGCGAGGTTGACGCGATCGTGGCATTCGTCTGCACGGTGAATGTCGACAGCCTCGACACGTTCTTTGCTCGCAGCCTGGAGCTTGGCGCTTCGGTGGCACTGCCGAAAATGCCAGTCCCGGGGGTCGGCTGGCTGGCATATCTCAAGGACACCGAAGGGAACGTCTTCGGCATGATGCAATCGGACCCCACCGCGAAGTAACGGTCGGTGTGATCTCTTTTGATCGAGCGACAGTCGGTCAGCACCAAAGTTCACGGAGCGTGAGTTTCCAGGAACCGGGCAAGCGGGTCGTAAAAGGCCTCGCCGAGGAGATCATTGTGCCCAAACCCCTCCATTCGTAGCAACTCCTTCGGCTCGTTCGCCACGGCGAATAGTTGCTCCGCGTGCTGGAACGGTATGACTCTGTCGGCCGTGCCGTGGGCCAGGAAGATCGGGCGCGGGCACCGGCCAATCTTCGACAGATTATCGAATCGCGTTCGCATCAGGGTATGAGTCGGAAGCCAGGGGTAGTGAAATTTTGCTGCGGCCGGCAGGGAGGTGAAGGTGTACACCAGGACCAGCGCGCGGTGGTCGAAGCGGGTGGCTAACTCCACAGCCGATCCCCCACCGAGCGACTCTCCAAGTAACACGATCCGGTTCGCCGGGATCTTCACCTCGTCTGTTAACCAGCGGTACCCAACCTCCCCGGCGGCATAGCACCCTGTCTCACTCGGTGAGCCGCTACTCTTGCCGTAGCCGGGGTACTCGAAAAGCAACACTCCGCACCCGAGAGCGCGTTTCAGGTCGGTAGCCATGCGCCCGCGGTGACTGACGTTCCCTCCGTTGCCGTGGGCCACCAGAACCGCTCCGTCCGTCGGCCGACTCGGCGGGAGCCACCACCCATGCAATCGGGTGCTGGCCGAATCGAAGAAAACATCTTGCGTTCTCGGGTCGGCCGGGTCGAGCCAGGACTCGGCCGGTGAAGACGGCTGAAACACCAGCGACGATTCGAGTGAGGAAAACACAACAATCACACCCAGGTAAACGATTCCGAGGAACACCACCCACCGAATCGCAAGTCGGAACAAGCGATGACCCCGAGGCGGGAGGGAGGAACTCATGCGGGTCGGCCTCGTACAGGAACTGGCAGAGGCTGTCTCATTCCCAAAACAAGCATCGATCTAACGGGAGGGNNCTCGCCCTCCCATTTGCATGTCTAACCGTCCTTCCGTAGATGCGACAGACTCTGGGGGTTCCTGGATCGGAGCACGAACCGTCCCGCGAAAATTCCCAGGAGCACAAGCCCCCAGCACGATGCTGGGATCCAGTCGCCCAGGCGGGAGTAATTCGAGACCCGGTTGTCGATTGGGATGGCGACCGAGACGATGGCCTCCACCTTCTTCGATGCGGACCAGGATTCGGCCGGCAGCGCGATCACCCGGCCATCACCGTCGATGACGGCAGAAATCCCCATGTTCACCGAACGAATGATACTCCGTCGCGCTTCGACAGCCCGGAACCGGCAGATCGCGAGGTGCTCCTCGTGCTCCTCGGTCCCGTCGAACCAGCCATCGTTCGAGATATTGACCAGAAAATTCACCGGATCGGTTGGTCCGCTATACTGCCTGGCGATGTAGGGATCGGAGTCTTCATAGCAGATCAGACATGCAAAGGTGTATGTGCGGCCGTCGGCTGCGGTAAGCGGGAATCGCGTCCAGTGTTCCCCCGGTCGGCAGGAGTAATCGTACGTGTACGGGGTGAAGGTATTCAGCCACGGGAAGGTCTCTCTGAGTGGGACATACTCCCCGAACGGGACGAGGTGCATCTTGTCGTAGCGGCCGATCTTGGCCCCTTGCGGGTTGATCAGGAGGGCCGAGTTGTACCGCCAGACCTTGCCGCCTTCCCACTCCAGACCACTCAGGCCGAAGAGCGTGGTGGTGCGCCAGTCGGGTTTTGGGGCCTTCCAGTTCGGATATTTGGTACGCAGGTCGGTCTGACCAAGGTAGTGACCGGCGAGTTCCAGATCTTCCCGGAATGTTGCGGAAACCGCTTTCGGGTTTTCTCCTGGGGCCAGTTCGGCCCAGTCGACGGGCATGCAGGTTTCCGGCCAGACGATCAGGTCTGGGGGAGGCGACTGGATGGTCGCCTGATAGTGGAGCCTGCTGTACATCTCGCCCAGGCGTTCCCCTTTCTGGCTCTTCTCCAACTGGGGCATATTCCCCTGGATGGCTGCGACGCGCGGGCCAGGGGTGAAGTCGGGGTGGTCGAGTTGCACCATGCCGTAGCCGACCGCGCTGGCGAATACAGACACGACTCCGGCCGTGGAGGGGATGAGCCTCGGGCCGACGCCCGGCACTCCACCCGGCCACCGCAGCCAACCTCGGAGCGTGGCCGACCGCGAAGCCCAGTCGGCAACCAGTCCATTCACCGCTGCGACAACGAACGAGACGGCGTAAACCCCACCGAGGTCGGCGACCTGGATGAGCGGTAAGAATGCGTGCTGAGTGTAGCCGAGGAAATACCAGCCGAACCCGATCTTCTGGTGCAGCCCGACGTGGGTCAGGAATGAAAACCCCGTGGGGAAGTGAGCCCGCGTGTATTCCAGGGCGACCCACACAATGGGCAGCGAAAGAGCGAGTGGGAAGCCAGGAATTCGGTCCAGCCGACGCAGGAGCCAGAGCCCGAAGACCCAATACATCGAGCAGGTGAGTGCAAGCCCGGCCCACGAGAAGTACATCATCGGGTGTGCGACCCGGAGCCAGTTCAGAGCCGGGACGAAGAACGCCAGCCCGCCAACATAGGCGGCGAAATATCGCCGCCGATTCGAGACGGGAGCCCGGACCAGCGACAGCCACGGAACCAGGGCGATGAACCCGACCGGTCCGAGGTCGAGCGGGAAGAAAGCCGCCCACAGAAGCAGCCCGGAGAGGATCGCAGGGAGGAAGACGCGAGGCTTCACGCGAGGAGTCCTTCCTTCATAAGAGTACTACCGACACCGGCATACCCCGATCGAGCCGGGCGTCACCCGCGGGTAGTGCGATCAGGGCGTCGGCTGGCTGAATTCCGCGCAGGTCTGGCGCACCAGCCCAGGTGAGGGGGCGGACGACCCACCCCCCCTCCGCCGGCTCCAGTTTTGCTGGCCGATAGGTTGGGCGGTCATTCGATTCGGCAACTGCTTCGGCAAGCGGCACCTGAACGATCCGCGGGCCAGGGTCTGTATTCCCAGCCAGGACTCGCAGTGCCGGCCGGACGAACAATTCGAAGCACACGAACCCGCTCACGGGGTTCCCAGGGAGCCCGAACACGAGGACGGCCCCCTTTGTCCCGAAGAACAGTGGCTTCCCTGGCTTCATCCGCACCCGGTGGAACCGCGGCTCCACCCCGAGTTCTTGCAGGACACCCGGGACCAGATCGTATGTCCCGGCCGACACTCCACCCGCGAGAAGGATCACGTCCGAATCTGCGAGAGCCTCCCCGATCCTGGCCCGAAGTTCTGCCACATCGTCCCGGACAATCCCGCGGTCATGGACAACTGCCCCGGCCTGCGTGGCCTGCGCTGCGAGCATTGGTCCGTTCGAGTTCCGGATCTGCCCGGGTCCAGGTTCGCAGCTCACATCGACCAACTCGTCTCCGGTTGCCAGGACCGTCACCCGTGGGCATGGCGAGACCAGAACCTGCGCCCGACCCACTCCCGCCAGCACCCCGATTGCAGCGGGGTTGATGACCGTGCCCGCCGAAATCACAACCTCCCCTGCACGCATCTCGGTTCCACGGGGGAAGATGTACTGGCCAAGCCGGACCGAAGTGTCGGTGATCTGGATCCGTCCACCATTCTCGGGTGTCGTCTCCTCCTGCATCACAACCGCGTCGGCCCCGTCGGGGATCGGCGCGCCGGTGAAGATCCGGGCACATTCGCCGGGGCCGATGGTCTTCGAGGGAACCAAGCCGGCTGGGATCTCGGCGACCAACTGGAGATGGGGCTGGCCGGTGCAGTCCACCGTCCGGACGGCATAACCATCACGAAGCGACTTCGCAAACGGCGGCGAATCCCGGTCGGCGACCACACCCGCCCCCAGCACCCGGCCGAGAACGGCCGGACCCAATGGAACGGTGACGGGAGCCAGGGAGGTGGTGTGGCGGAGTACCTCGGCCAGAGCTTCGGCCACTTCGAGCATCGGTGCGGTTCCTCGCAGGGCGCGAGAATTGTATACCGATGCCAGCCGCCCGATCTACCTCGACTCGGAAGGGCATCCTCGCCACACACCCGACTTTCAGGTGGGCTCGCATTCGGAAGTGTTGCTCTGCGATTGGAGAGAGAAACGCGATGATCGAGTTCGGACGCCTCCCACCGGCTCAAGAGAGGCCGTTGAAAAGGTGTTTGTAGCTGTGAAGACGACTCCCAGCTCGAAACTTGTATCATGCCTCTGTGACTCTATGGTTAATATGATTTTTGAAATCAATTCTTAACCACAGAGTCACAGAAGGAACGGAGAAAAACCCGAAAATCGGCCGCCTATACTTTGCACTCGGCGTGGAAACGAGGGAACAATCTGGTCACGTTGTATGTTCCATTCATCACTTCCGGATGAACTCAAATCCGCCGGCCGGGTAGGTGCCGTAGGGGCTGGAGCCAACCCCGTTGCGGTTGCTCCCGACATACTGGGGAGGGGAGGCGACGATCCGCACTCGAACGGCGGCGGACTGGCCTGGAGTCACGACCCCGGCATGGACCGCCGCGGCACCGATGTTGGAATCGAGGCTATAGACATCCGTCCCCCAGACTCCAGCGCCCTGACTGCCTGGTTGCGGGCCAGTGACAACGAATGCCAACTCCTTCCCGAACTGGTTCTGATAGGTCGAGAGATTCGTGGGTGCGACCGGGGCGCTCGCCAGGTCTTCCGCAGACGCTCCTGCCGCGGATCGGAGTGTCCGCACATCTGCCAGACGAAGCGACTGCTCCCCGAACTGGAAAGTCTGCACCCGCACCGTGACGGCAGAGAGTCGACCAGTGATCTTCGAGTCCTCGGTGTGGATCACGTCGCACTCCCGCGGCTCCAGTTGCCCAGGTGGCAATTTCTGCTGGAGGTAGCGAACGGTTTCCTCAGCGCGACGGCTGATCTCCGAATCCTCGTGCTTGATCGCTTTGAGCAGGGGGAAGTAAGCTCGCTCACGGAATCCCCGAAGCTCCACCATCATCCGCTCCCGGACTTCGAAGTCCGGGTGGTTCAGGTTGGAGATCAGGTTCGTCACCCGCTCGGCCACGTCCGGCGGAGTTCGGGTGGCGAACTCGATCCGACGGATGTCCGCAACAGGCACCAGGAGGGTTCCGTAACGTGTGACGAGTTCGAGTTGACTATCCACGATCTTCAACTTGATCACACTGTCATCAACACACCGGACCTCCACCTCAGTCGGAGGCGGGGCTTTACTCGGAGTGGGCTGTGCAACGGGGGCGGCGGATCTCCCAGGGAGGGGTGAGACGAACGCAGCCACGAACACTAACAACGGCGCGACCCGAAGGGTCCAACGTGCGAGGGGCATGAGGTGCCCTCCGTGGAAATGTGACCGGACGTGCCGCATCCTTGCGGAGAGGAGGTCCACGTCCCTGGGACTAGGAGAGGTCTGCCGGCGAGAGGTCTCATGGGGATCTTATCGTGTACCTTCACCAAAAAACTATCCCAATTTCATCGTGGTCGAGACCACAAGAGGTGTGAATTCCGTTCCGACCCGGAGAATTCCTATCATCCCTACTCTCTCCATCACAGAGTGAGTTGATGATCGGGTCCGCTGTTGGTACGGAGAGATGAGAATTTTCGCAGGATCTCAAGCGGAAAACCGGGCAGTTGTAGGTTCAATTTGTTGTAAATCCTTGCGATTTTTTGACAATCTTGATGAGGTGGTTGCAACCAGAGGCCAGCGCGGCATCGAGAACGATTGCTGAGCGTTCCGGCAGGCGGGTGATGTCGGCCATGATCGCTCCACCCATCGCCTGATCGGGGTCGCCCGCTCCCAACTCAAATAATGCTCTGGCCGTTTCCGGGCCAAGTGGCCGGTGGCTGGCCAGGAAATCTCGGAACGCCCGGTGGCGGTAGTGTTCAGTATTGTCGTCTTCACCCTTCTCCCACTCGATCCGCAAACGCATCAGGACCGCATCGTCCACGACTCCGGCAGCAAACCAGGCGGGGGTAAAGCCGAGCAGCTGTGCGAATTTCATCAGATCAGACACACTCATCTTTCAATCCGTTGTCACTTCTTCGGCGGGGCGGGAGGTGAAGTTGGAACAGGAGCAGGTTGTGGAGGGGCAGCGGGCATCAGTGGTGCGAGTGCTGCCTTGGCCGCGGCCAACTCGGCGGTTGCGGCGTCAAGGGCCACCTTTGTCGGGGACACTGCCGCGTTGGCTGCGTCAGCCGCCGCTTTTGCTGGTGCGACCGGATCTGTGGCGGGCTTCACCATTGGGGTGAGTGTTGCGACTGTCTTCTGAGCCGTCGCCAGGTTCGTCATGGCGTCGGTGTAGGTCTTCGTTGCGGCTGCCTGTTTGTCGGTGGCAGCCTTGAGGCCCGCTACTGAAGCTGTCGATGCCGTGCGAGCCGCTTCGAGTTCCTTGGTGAGCACAGCCAATGAATCGGCCGCTTTCTTGGCTGCGGCAGCAAGATCCGGGTTGCCGGGCGCTTTGCTGGCTGCCTCCTGGATCTTCTTGGTCGCCTCGCCCTGCGCGACCGCGACGGCTTCAGCCGCGGCAACCTTATTCGCGGCTGCCGTCACCCCCGGAGCGAGTTTGTCCGCCTCGGCTTTTGCGGCATCCATGACCGGCTTGGCAGCGTTCGCAGCGGCGGTATTGTCGGCAACCGCTTTTGTGGCCGCGGCGAGGTCCGCGGTGATCTTGTTCAGATTCGCTTGCGCGGCACTATAGGCATCGGTTACCTGCTTCGCCTTGGCTGCGGCAGCATCGAAGCCGGCCTGTGCTCCCTTCACCTTGGCATCGGCTGCCACGACAGCGGCCTCCGCGGCCTTGAGCCGTTCAGCAGCCGGAAGTGGATTCGCATCCAGTGTAGCAAGAACCTTGGCGTCAGCTGCACTGAACGCCTTAACCACCCCCGACCAGTCGCCAGCAATCACCTTGGCGTTGTCGTGCGTGACCGAGACCCGCAACCCCAGGTCCGGGAACGCCTCGAATTGCTTTTGGGCGGTCCCGTTTTGGTCCCACAGTTTGGTCAGTTTATCACGGCCAGTCGAGGCCAACTTGCCGTCGTGGGTGAAGCGGACGCTCGCAGCCCCGCCACCGTGGGCTCCCCAGTTCTTGATCGGATTCCCGTTCTCCATCTCCCAAAGTCGGACGGTTCCATCCTCGCTGCACGATGCGAGTACGTTCGAGTCGTCCCGCCAGGACACATCGGTGATCATGGCCGTATGTCCGCGCAGACTAAAGTATTCCCGACCGGTAAAGGCCTCCCACACGAATAGCCCGCCGTTGCGGTCGCCGGTGGCGAGGAGCACCCCATCCGGGCTGTATTCGACCGCGCACACCCAGTCGGTGTGTTTCTTGATCTCGCGGATCACACTGCCGTCGGTCGTGGAGTAGATCCGGATCAACTTCGACGGGCTCCCCACAGCAATCTGCGTTTGGTCGGCGGAGATGTCTGCCGCGAGGATGGCATCGCTCTCGATCCCGACCTCGACCACCTTTTCGCCGGTCGCGATCTTGTACAGCACGGCTTTCCCGGCCTGTCCACCGCGCCCACCGGCGACGAGGAGGAACTGGGCGTTTCGGGAGAACTTGATACTGTTGATCTGCCCGTGATCGAATGGGAGGATGCCGACGAGTTGACCATTGTCGGTGTTGTAGAGGATCACCTGCTTCTGTCCGCCTACAGCAACAAGCGGAGCCCAGGGGCTGGTGGCCAGGGCGAGGACGGCTCCCGCACGACGGGCACGGACGACGGGTTCGAGCTTGAGTTTCCCGGCAATTGGCATGGGGGGTGGGCCTTCTGGTCGCCCCTTCACGACCGATTTCAGCCCGATGTCTGCTGTCGACTTGGCCGCGACGACGGCCTTGCTCCCGGCGTTCTCCCGCCCGCCCTGTTCCACCCAGAGCTTGAGTAAGTTCAGTTGAGCGTCCGGGATTTTGTTCCCGGACGGCGGCATCTTTGGCTCTTCAACATGGGCCGTAAGAGTATACAGTCGCGACTTGTCCGGGTTGCCCGGAACGATGACGGCTCCCGACGACCCGCCTTTCTGGAGTGCAGCGTAAGAGGCGAGGTTGAGGTCGCTCTTCTGCTTGTCATTCCCGTGGCAGTTCGTGCAGTGCTGTTTGAAGACCGGCAGCACGTCTTGGTCGTAAGTCGGCTTCTGGGGATCGGCCGATGCTACCGTCCCGCAAACGAGCAGAGCCACCACGGAGCACGCGAAGATCAGTTGCCGCATTTCAAGAAGCCTCTTGCATGTCCGTGAATATCGGCCCATAAGGGCCACGGCTCCAGGGCTCACGCACTGGGCTATTGTCTGACGTCCCTTCGGGACTCAAAACCTCGGAATTCAGCCCCGAAGGGGCGTCAGAGAATAGCCCAGGGCGTGAGCCCTGGGCGGCCTCTGGGCACTGCTCGACGATCCCAATCCTCATCAATGGTTAAACATAAACTCTCGCGAGTTCAAGATCGCCCAGAACACGTCTTCGAGGGCCTGCTGCTTGTTCGTGCTGGCCTCCACTGCCGCAACGAGCTTCGTCCGTTCGGCCGGGGTGGGCGGGCGGCTAATGCACCGGACGTACAGATTCTCGATGATGTACGCCGGTGGCTTCTTCTCCTGGAGGAACTTCCCAATCACATTCCCCTGTGAGATCTTTGAAGCCACCGTATCCCCGTTGAGCAGATGCAAGCTCTGAGAGAGGGTCGGCTCCAACCGCACCTCACACGAGCACACGGTTTCGCGGGTTGGTCGGCCGAAAGTGGTCAGGAAGTAGGTGCTCACCTGGCCGTCGGCGATCTGGACCGCTCTCGCCCCCTGCGGCAGTCCCTGGAACTTGTTTTTCGTGTCGGTCACCTGGGTCAAAATGTCGAGCATTGTCTCGGCCCGGATGCGGCGGATTGGTCCACGGGCAAAGTTCTTGGTGTCGCCCTCGTTCGTTTGCGTTGGCTGGGTACTCCGCTGGTAGGTCTGCGACGTACAGATGTCCTTCACGAGCTTTTTGAAATCATAGCGGTACGCGGTGAACCGTTTGCCCAACTCATCAAGGAGTTCCTGGTTGCTCGCTGGGTTCGAGATTCGCACATCGTCGACCTCATCGATGATCCCGCGGCCGAAGAAATGCGACCAGACGATATTCGACAGGTTCTTGGCGAAGTAGGGGTTCTCCGGGCTGGCCAGCCAGTTTGCCAGGACGACCCGGCGGTCTTTGCCGGTCACGTCCGGCACAACGCCGCCAAGGAACTTCGGCTTCATCGGTTGCTTGTGGATCGGGTGGTTGATCTCTCCCCCACCGCTATTGAAGACGATCAACTCCCGCGGGTCGTCCCCCCCCTTGCGGCCAATCTGGCTGAAGAAATTTGCGAACCCATAGTAATCATCCATCGTCCAACGATCGAATGGATGGTTGTGACACTGCGCACACTGAACGCGCATCCCCATGAACACCTGAGCGACGTTCTCGGTCACCTTGAGGATATCGGTTTCGAGCTGGTAGTAGTTGGTGACCGGGTTCTTGAACGTCCCGCCGTTGGCTCCGAGCAACTCGCGGACCCACTCATCGGTCGGCACATTTCGGGCGATCTTGTCCTGGAGCCAGTTGTAATAGAGGAGCATCGCCTTGTAACTGACCTGATTGCTCGATCGGATCTGGAGCAACTCGGCCCACTTCAACACCCATAACTCGGCGAACTCCTTGCGATCAAGCAGTTCGTCGACCAGGAGTTCCCGCTTGTTCGGCAGCGTGCCGACCACGAACCGGGCGTACTCTTCGGCGGTTGGCAGGACGCCGGTGATGTCGAGGTACACCCGGCGAACAAACACCTCGTCGGAGCAGGTGCCGGAGGGTTCGATCCGGAGCTTCTTGAGCTTGGCGTTGATGAGTCCATCAACGTAGTTGTTTTCAGGCGGGTTCGGCCAGGCGAACTGGAGCCCCTTCGGCAAGGTGATGAATGGGACTCCGATGGTGAATGTGAAGAACCGCGCCATCACGAAGGCTTCGCCGCGATCCCCGGCGGTGACTGCGCCTTCCCCATCGATCTTCGCTGCGTTATCGTTATTGCTCAAAAAGAGCGCCAGATTGGTGACGTCGCGATCGGTGCCGTCCGCGTACTTCGCCCGGACGACGATCCGCTGCTTCTCGCCCTTCCCGTCGAGCACACCACCGGGAGGAAAGACCTCCATGCTCACAGGCAGTGGGATATTCGGCGCATCGTTCGGCGCATCGGCTTCGAGCCAGCGGACAATCGTCTGGTAGTATTCGTCGCCTTCCTTGATCTTGGCTCCGCCCGTGTGGGGAACCAGTCCGGCGGCCTTCTCCAACAGTAGGGAATCATGCGGAATGGCGAGGTTAATTCGCCGACCGTTCAGTTCGCGCGTGAGCCGGTAGTGGTCGCCGTCCGGGTCGAACCCGAAGAGGGAGAGCCGGAAGCCATCCTTGCCGC
The DNA here is from genome assembly GCA_003136315.1 of Gemmataceae bacterium. Taxonomy (GTDB): domain Bacteria; phylum Planctomycetota; class Planctomycetia; order Gemmatales; family Gemmataceae; genus Urbifossiella. Next base: position 25,401 of record PLDW01000074.1, read on the forward strand.
GGGCGGCTCCGTGGCACCCACCGACGTTGCACCCAGCGCGCATAAACACTGGCATCACATCCCGCTTGAACGAGATCGGGCGGTCCTCCTTCGCCTGCACCACCTTGACCGGCACCTTGAGGGCCTGCCCGCCGTAGGTGACGGTCATCTCGGTGACCCCATCGGCGACCGGATAGACCGTGAACTGGTCAAGCCGCACGAGGGCGGGATTGGCGAAGCTGACCTTGGCCTGCTCGGTGACGTCGCGGGTAATGCCGTCTGGCTGGGTGAGTTGGACGATAAACGACTGCCGATCACGGGCGGTTTCGAGGTTGATGTCCGGCGGGTAGACAGCCACCTTCGGTCCGATAGGCGCTATCGGAGTGGGCTGAGCAGGGGCCGGAGCGGGTGGTTGTGCGACTGGCTGCGCCGGGGCGGGTGGGGTCTTGGGCGGTGGCGGCGCGGGGGGTTGGGCCACGACCGCGACCACGACATATGCACAGAGCCCGAGGGCCAGGATCATCGAACGCATGGTGCGAAACCTCTCGCGGTGGGCGTCGGACAGGTCAGTTCGGGCGGAGCCGGCGCTTCCAGTAGCCCGGCCTCTGGCGGTGGTGGGGAAAGGCGAGAACACGGATCAGGTCATTTTCTTCGAGATATATAATACTATACGGAAATCGAGTAAAAATATATTGGCGAATCTCGGATCGGCCAATTTGGGCAGCTTGTTTCGGGTTAGCACCAATCCCCGCCACAGCCTCAGCGATTGCGACGCGAAACTCGTCAGCGATCGCAGAGGAGGCGAGGGCGTTGTCGACCTCTCGCTCTGCTTCTGAGTCGAGGATCACTCGCTTCACCCGTACTTCTCCTTGAGCCTCCGCATCACATCTTCGGCCGGAACGCTAACAGTCTTGCCAGATCGCATATCCTCCAACCGACGGTTGCATTCCTCCAACCAGGCGGACTCCCACTCCTCTTGTGTAAGCGACTCTTCCGCTTCGTGGCCTTGAGAGCCAACTCGTGCGGTGCCTTCCGCCACGATTTCGGCCCAGGTCACGTCGTCTGGCATCGTTCGCAGCATCTCGATGATCGTGTCTTTCGTGCTCACCTCGGCTTCTCCTTGCGCGAGCGGCGGAAGAACTCGTCCGCGGGAACCCCTTGGTCTGAACCACTTTCAAACTCAGCGCGACGGCGGTCGAGTTCTACGATAAAGGTCGGGGAGGGAGCCGACATCTCCCAGGACGATAGACAGAGAGACTGTTGGTACTTCTCGCGAAGTCGCTTCATCACCTGTTCCGCGGAAACGCCTTTCACCTTCCCACTGTCCAACTCGTCGAACCGCCGCTTCAACATTGAGTCGAAGTCCGGATCATCCTCGGATAGCACTCCAGGCGGTTTCGGTAGAGACTCAAACAGGGCCGCTATCAACTCCCACCTCTCGGGCTCTGATAGGGCGAGAATCGCAGGTTTGAGTTTCTCCACAGTGTCTGTCATGACCGTGCCCTTAGGAGTGGCGAATCCATCCCCATCTTACGGCTTCTTCGGTTCATCCTTCTTCGGAGCTGGTGCTGGCTGGCCACCCTGTGCGGCCTTCTCCCGTTCCTCCTGCTCCAGACGAAGTTGTTCGAGTCGGGTGAGACGTTTCGGTGGGGGCTGGTTGGCCATCGGCGGTGGCGGTGGGGTGGGCGCGGCAGTGGGCATTGGGGGTGGGGTGGCCACAGCGACCTTCGGCGGGAGCGGGACATCGATCCGCAGTTCTGTCCCGCCGGTGCTCAGGGTGATCAACTCGCCGCCCTTTTCGATGATCACCTGGCAGAAGATTCCGCCGTGCTTCCCAGCCGGGCTGGTCTTGTCGGCGGTAATTGGGAAGGTCAGTTCCTTCGTGTCCTTTGTCAATTCCAGGTCGGTCGTGGTGACCTTGGCGGGCAGGCCGAGGAGCTTGACCTTCGCCTTCCCCTCAAACGGGGTCGTTACCGCCACCTTGCAGAAGAGTTGCGTCTGCTTGCCTTGCTCGACGGCTGGCCGCTCGGCCGTGAGTGCAACTGGTGCCGGGGCCACTTCCACCGTGAACAACTGGCTAGACACCCAGACCGGCCCCTTCCCGGCATCCGATACTGCCGTCACCGCCGTCTTCCACTTCCGCGGTCCGGCGTTCGGCGCAGCGTTCATGGGAAGGACAGTCTCGGTTGCCTCGGGCGCGATCGTCGCCGATCCCTGAATCCCCATGCCCGGCGGTGTCCACAAAGGGAAGACCGTGATCGCTCCCTTGAAGCCAGCCGCCCGCTTGGCGACGACTCGCAGGTTAAACGCACCGTTTTGCACCACCGGCACCTTGGGCTCGATCACCTCAATGCTGAACGGAGCGACCTCGGTCACCGCGACCGCGGTTCGGTCGAAGTAGTGTCGGGTATAAGGGGTGTTGTTGGGTCCGATGCTGAACACCGCATCGAAACCGGTCTTCGAGGGCACCTTCACCGCCGGGTCGGCGGGGGTGGCGGTGATCGCGGCCAGGAACCCGCTGGTCGGGGCGTCGGGCTTGGCCTCGAACACGACCGGGACGAGGTTTAGCCCCGGATCCATCGCCTCGGCCGCAAGGGTGACGCCTGGTGGGAGTTTGTCCAGCCCCATTACCAGTGGCCCACCGAAGTCGGCCCGGTTCGCGATGAGCAGGCAAGCGTAGCGGTTCCCCTTCGGGACGGTGATTGTCTGCCGTTCCTGGTTGGCCGCGTTGTTCCCGTCCACACGCGGGATAGTCGTGGTGACGATCGGCTGAACCGGTGTCACCTCGATCCGGTAGAAGTAGTCCGGTCCACCTTTTTTCAGGTGATCGTGGACCGAAACGATATACTCCTTGTCCTCCGGGGCGGTGAAGCGGAAGTAACTATCCGGGCCGACTGAATCGTCGTTTCCGGTGATGTATGCACCGGTGATGTGGGTGATGTGCATGACCGAATCCAGTTGTGAACCGAGGCGACGGGCGTAGCAGTGGATATCGAAGACTTGCCCCTTCTTCGCTGCGAACTTGAAGAAGTCCTGTTCGCCGGGGGTGGCGATGACTCCATTGAAAGCGCCTGGGACCGGCCCCGGAGTCGCAGCGGCCGGGGAGGTGTTGGTTCCCGGCTTGATCGTGTTCGGCAGGTCAATTAGCCGAAATTTGATGCCAGCCGGATGGATGCCCTCCGGGGTCTGGCAGTGAATCCGGTATTCCGGGTCCGCCACCGCAGGTAACTTCACGCGCTGCTTGATCGGTCCGGAGGGGTCGCCGATAAACGTGACATCCAACTCCTCGCCGGGCTTCCCGCCAGCCGGGACGACCGCGGTCGGGCGCGGAAACGTGCCGACGTGCAGCCGGTACTGACAGGCTCCGTTCCCACCATAGGCGCTTTCGCGGATCTGAACGATGTATTTGCCATCGGCCGGAACGATGACCGAGCACCCGCTGTCCTGACCGGTGAGGGGTGAGTCATCACCGGTAGCCAGCTCGAACCGCTTTGCGTCGAGGATCGCAACATACGGGTCAAAGAACGTCACACCGAGCCGCATTCCCTCGACCTCGGCCGTCAACCGCTGGCCCTTCTTGCAATCAACCACGAAGAAGTCCACATCCTCATTCTGGACGATTCCGTGAACTGTGCAGTTGAGCGGGATCGGCTGGGGTTTATCGAAATCGCCATTTGGCTCAATCTCCTCGACCACCGGAAGCGCGCCGACCCAAAGCGTGCGGAGATCCGACACCCCGGAGGCGGTTCGGACCCGGAAAGCGTGGTCGCCGAGCCGGCAGTCTGGCGCGATGGCGAGGGTGACCTTGAGCTGGGCGTCGTTGACGACCTCCAGCTTCTTGACCGTGATTCCCGGGTAGTAAATGAGGATTTCCTGGGCGTCGGCTAACCGACCGCCGTTGAACGTGACGACCGCCTCCGTCCCACGCTGAGCCCCGCGGGGCTGGATGATCCCCAGTGACGGAGACGCAGCCTGAGCAGGAGAGAATGAACCACAGAGGTAGAGAGTGAAGACACACAGACACAAACAGTTCGATCGAATCATCAGGAGTCGTCGCGGTGCTGTCATGCGGAATCTCTCTCTTCTTCTCTGTGTGTCTTGTCTCTGTGCTCTCTGTGTCTCTGTGGTTCGTTTTCTTGTTCGGCCTTGCCTCACGCGAGCAGGTCCTTGCGGATGTGGCCTTCGCGGACGATATCGATGGGCCGGTTGCCCGGGGACATCAGCTTCCTCTCGGCATCGATTCCGAGGCAATGGTAGACCGTGTGGGCCAGATCCTCGACCGTCAGGCCGTCTTCCTCCGGTTCGCTGGCGGTCGCGTCCGACTTCCCATACACGAATCCCTTCTTGATTCCGCCACCGGCCAGCACGACCGAGAACACCTTCGGCCAGTGGTCGCGACCGGCGGTCGTGTTGATCTTGGGGGTCCGGCCGAACTCGCTGGAGATCATGATCAACGTGCGGTCAAGCATGCCCTTGCTGCTGAGGTCGTTGATCAGTGCTGCGAACGCCTGGTCGAACGCCGGAAGCTGGCTGCGCGTGCCGCCAGCGATCCCACCGTGCAGATCCCAGCCGCCGTAGGTGAGGGTAACGAACCGGACCCCGGCCTCGACTAACCGACGCGCCATCAGTAGCCGCTGCCCGGCCGCGTTGCGGCCATACGCATCGCGGAGCTTGGCGTCTTCCTGGTTGATGTCGAACGCTGCGCGGGCTTTCTCGCTGGAGATGAGCCCGTACGCTCGCTGGTAGAACGTGTCCATCGCGTCCAGGTTGTCCGACTTCTCCTTGCTCTTGAAGTGGTCATTCACAGCATCGAGCATGTTCCGCCGGGTCGTGAATCGATCCGGGGTCACTCCTCCCGGCAAGGACAGATCCTGCACTCGGAACCCGGGGTTGGCCGGATCGCTGCCGAGGCTGAACGGAGCGAACGCGCTGGAGAGGTATCCGCTGCCAGCAAAGTTGGTTGGCATGCTCGGAACCGCGACGTAGGGCGGCAAGTTGTTCCGTACCCCCAACTCGTGGCTGATCACACTCCCCATGCTGGGGAAGGTGATGGCCGGACTGGGCCGGTAGCCGGTGAACATGTTATGCGTGCCCCGCTCGTGGGCCGCTTCCCCGTGGGTCATGCTCCGGCAGATGGTAATTTTGTCCGCGACCCCGGCGGTCTGCTTCAGACACTCATTGAACTGGACACCGTCGAGCTTGGTCGGGATGGTTCCCATTTCCCCGCGGTACTCGACGGGTGCGAACGGTTTGGGATCCCAGCTTTCCTGGTGGGCCATCCCACCCGGCATGAAGATGTGGATACACGCCTCGGCCTTCGGTCCCTTGCTCGCAGTGCCAGGTGCTTGCTCGGCTGCTGACGCAGACTGGAAGCGGAAGTACTGGTCGAGGGTCAGGCCGAGCCCTCCGACGACCCCCACATGTAAGAAGTTGCGGCGATTCAGTGGAGACCCGGGGCACAGGCGGCTCAACAGGTTCATCGTCGGACTCCAGTCGGGGTCAAGATGGTATGGGGTGGGGTGTACGCAGCCACAACGTCAGGTGCTGACCAAATTGGATCGGCACTCAAACAATCGCGACAGTCTGGCAGAGCAAACCTCGCGCCGGAGAGTCGAGGCGCGTGGCTTGCGTTGGGAGGGACCGTACCCGGGTGTTGCCGGGTGGCGGGGCAGCGTGTGCGAACAAAAACCGACCGGCAGCGCCAGTGATTGTTCTCGAATATAGAAGATAGTCGGTCGAGTGACCGGCGTCAATTGAATCCCACAGGTTTATCTGGTCGACTCCAACCGAACGCGGAACGCGGAGCAGGGAACGCGGAACGAAATACACAGAATGCGTGGAGGGAATGCAGATCGGTGTCCCCACTCCGAGTTCCGAGTTCCGCGTTCCCCATCCTGGGTACTCGGAAGGAAAGCCGTCAGAAATCAGGGTCAACATGGATTCGGGTGGTGGAGGATGGCAGGACCCCCTCCCCGGTGAGGGTTTGGGTTCATGCCTGGCCTTACTTCTCCGCCTCCCAGGCTCGTCGGCTTATATACTAATGAACGGGTGTGATGACTCCGCTTACCCTGAAGGGTAGCGGCTTCTAAGGGTTTTAACCTCTGTTATGTCATCCCATAGCAGTTAAGGTCTTCTAGCAATCGTGTCCGCTGGGTGCGTTACTTCCGCAACGAACAGATGTCGTCTAGTTGTCTAGGTGACGCAGTCAAGCGTTTCATCCACTACCACTGAAGTGGTGTGGCTTTCACGGGCTAAAGCCCAGGGTTGTAATCGCTCGGGCTCGCCTGGCTTACAGGACTGTCGCCCTGGGCGATTGGTACCGCCCCGTTGGGCCGTCAGATAGTACTCCAGGGTGTCAGTCCTGGTTGGAATGACCTTTCCCACACGGAACCACCGAGAGATCCTCGATTTGGGGGTGATTCATTCGCCCGGCATGATATTCGCTATAAGTCCATTCTGGCGTTGAGCGAGGACCAACCCATCTCCCGACTACAGCCTGGGTCGATTATCACGGAGTCAACGATCATGCGTCATTCCGAAATCCGCAAGATCGCCTTCGTCGGCGACTACCTCCCCCGAAAGTGCGGGATCGCCACCTTCACCCACGACATGTACGAGTCGGTGGCCAACCGTTACCCAGATGCCGAGTGCTTTGTCGTTCCGGTCAACGACCGCCCCGAGGGGTACGACTACCCTCCAGAAGTCCGCTTCGAGATCGACGAGCCAGACCTGGAGAGTTATCGCCGCGCAGCCGACTTCCTGAACTTCGCGAACACGGATGTGGTGTGCCTCCAGCACGAGTACGGCATTTTCGGAGGGGCCGCTGGCAGCCATATCCTTGGCCTCCTACGCGATTTGCGGATGCCGTTTGTCACCACCTTTCACACCGTTCTGCGCGAGCCAAATGATGATCAGCGACGGGTCATGACGGAACTTTCCTCGCTGTCGGCGCGTGTTGTCGTCATGACCGAGCGGGCCAGGACATTCCTGCGCGAAATCTATGAGATCCCCGGGGCCAAGATCGACTTGATCGCGCACGGGATTCCCGACACACCGTTCGTCGACCCGAATCAATATAAGGACCAGTTCGGGGTCGAGGGTCGGCCGGTCGCGCTGACATTTGGTCTCCTCTCCCCCAACAAGGGCATCGAGCACATGCTCCGGGCCGTGCCGGAGATCCTCAAGACCTTTCCGAACTTCGCCTACATCGTCCTGGGGGCGACCCACCCCGATCTGGTCCGCGACCAGGGCGAGCGATATCGGTTGAGCCTGGAGCGGTTGGCGCGAGATCTCGGCATCCGGAAGAATGTAATTTTCTACAACCGGTTCGTCGAACTGAAGGAGTTGACGGAGTTCATCCGGGCGGCAGACGTTTACGTAACACCCTACCTGAATCCGGCTCAAATCACCTCGGGTACACTGGCTTACTCGTTCGGGTGCGGCAAAGCGATCGTCTCGACGCCGTACTGGCATGCTGAGGAGTTGCTGGCCGACGGGCGGGGTGTTCTGGTGCCGTTCGCGGACCCACAAGCGCTGGCTCGGGAGGTCTGCGCGCTACTGGGCGACGATCCACGGCGTGCGGCAATGTGCAAGCAGGCCTATCGCCTCGGCCGTGAGATGATCTGGGAGCACTCCGCCAAGCAGTACATGGAGACGTTCCAGAGGGCACGTCTGGGCCGTCAGGACCAGCCGTTCAAACCCCTGGCGGTCCGCACGCTGGCTGAGCGGCAGGCCGAGTTGCCCGACTTGCGGCTTGATCACCTGGCACGGCTGACCGACTCAACGGGTATGCTTCAGCACGCCACCCACACCATTCCCAACTTCGCCGAGGGGTACTGTACCGACGACAACTCCCGTGCGCTACTTTTAACGGTCCTCCTGGAGGAGCTTGGCCAGGGAGGAGCGAAGCTCGAACGCCTCGCCACGATCTACGCTGCGTTCCTCCAGGCAGCATTTAACCCAGAAACGAAGCGGTTCCGCAACTTCCTGGGGTTCGACCGCCGTTGGTTGGAGCATGTCGGTTCGGAGGACTCACACGGGCGTGCCCTCTGGGCGCTGGGCACCTGTGTCGGTCGATCGCGGCGGGCCGACCTCCCAGCCTGGGCCGCCTTGCACTTCGAGATGGCTTTGCCGGCGGTTCTTGAGACGACCTCGCCACGAACCTGGGCGTTCGGCCTGTTGGGAATCCGGGAATATCTCGGCCGGTTCGGCGGCGACCGACACGCCACCCAGGCGCGCGAGACTCTGACCGCTCGGTTGATCGACATTTATGACCGAACGGCCACGCCCGAGTGGCCGTGGTTCGAGGAAATCCTCAGCTACGACACCGCTCGCCTGCCCCAGGCCCTCATCACCGCTGGCCGCACCAACGGGAGTGCCAGGGCGCTGGAGATCGGATTGCAGACTCTGAGGTGGCTGGTCAAGGTCCAGACGGCTCCCCAGCAGCACTTTCGGGCCATCGGAAGCAACGGGTTCTACCGGAAAGGGCAGGAGCAGGCGCGGTTCGACCAACAACCTATCGAGGCCTGCGCGACGGTCTCTGCCTGCCTGGATGCGTATCGCGCCACCCAGGATCAAAGCTGGTTGACAGAAGCCCAGTCGGCCTTCGAGTGGTTTCTTGGCCGCAACGACCTCGGTCGAGAACTCTACGACCCGACCACAGGGGGGTGCTGCGACGGGCTCCAGGAGAGTCGAATCAACCAAAACCAGGGTGCCGAGTCAACGCTTGCCTTCCTCCTCTCGCTGGCGGAAATGAGTCTTCTGGAAAGTACCCTGGCGGCGTACCGCCCGGCGCGTTAGCCTGCCTCATTCCAGGGATGGACTGTGATTCCCCCAAGAGGTCGGTGAAGCCCCACATGGACGTCAATCGTACTGGTATCATATTAAAGCCAACGAATACTCGTGTTATTATAAGGCCGTTTGAAGTCGCCAACGAATCCCGGATCGAGAGGATCATTGCCCGCATCGTGGCCCTTGCCGAGACCGACGTCGAGCAGGAATTGGCAATGGTGATGCGGGATTTTCGGGCGCGTCACCAGCGGACTCGTGAGTTCTTCCTGCACCGGTTCGATCAGGTCCGCAAATACCTGCTCACCGACCAGCCGGTCAGCGAAAGCCGTCGACTGCTGATCGGTGCGTACTTTACCCAGGAGTACGCACTGGAGTCGGCCGCGCTGTTCAACCCGTCGATGGTCTGGCATCCCGACCAGTCTGGCCTGCCCGAGGGCTCCCGCCGGTTCATCCTCAGCCTGAGGGCCACCGGCGAGGGGCACATTTCATCGATCACGTTCCGTTCTGGCGTGATCGACAAGATGTGCCGGATCCGGATTGATGAGCCGACCCGGTTCGTCGCGGCTCCGGAACTGGTGCCCCATTCTTTGTACCATAAACCACTCTTTCACCGGAAGTTGACCGAACTGGGGATCAACGGCCCACTGACCGATCAGGCGATGGCGGCCCTGGGCGATCACTTCACAATCGACGAACTGGACCGCACTCTCCGAAACGTGTTGAAGAGTCACCGGACGCGACAGCGTGAGTTTGAGCCGCTCGCTCATACGATGATCGTACTGGCGAAGGCTAACTACGAGATCCGGTTCGACCCGGAGTTGAACGTCTCGGAGCGGATCATCCTCCCGTCGTCGCCGACCGAGACCAACGGGATCGAGGACGCCCGGTTTGTCCTGTTCACGCACGCCGATGGTCGGGTCTCCTACTACGCCACCTACACCGCCTACGATGGCCGGGTGACCCTGCCCCAGATGCTTGAGACCGAGGATTTCTCCCACTTCAAGGTGAGTACACTGAACGGACCGGAGGTGAAGAACAAGGGATTCGCCCTCTTCCCCCGGATGGTGAACGGGCAGTACGCAATGCTGTCCCGACAGGACAACGAGAATATTTACTTGATGTACTCGGACCAGCCGCACTTCTGGTACAGCAAGGAGTTGATTGCCCGGCCAACCTTCCCCTGGGAGTTCGTCCAGTTGGGCAATTGCGGGTCTCCGATCGAGACCGAGGCGGGGTGGCTGGTGCTGACGCACGGAGTGGGGCCGATGCGGAGGTACGCGATGGGGGCGTTCCTGCTGGAACGCGACGACCCGTTGCGTCTGATTGGGCGGCTGGAGACTCCTCTGCTGGAACCGGACGCGAACGAGCGGGAAGGGTACGTGCCAAACGTTGTCTACAGTTGCGGTGGACTCGTCCACAACGGCGAGCTGATCATCCCCTACGCCATGTCGGACTACGCCAGCACCTTCGCCACCGTGCCGCTCGACGATGTGCTGAACGCAATGAAGCGGGGATGAGTCAATGGTCAATCGTGCGAGCGATATGGGCACCAATTGGCGCGGATTTGAGCCCCAAATGGGGCTCCGGATAATAGCGCAGGGTGGAGCCGGTTTCCAGCGCAACCCTGGGACTGGGTCGAACGGTACGAGCAACGCCCCAGGCTTGCCGAGTCCCAGCATTGACCATTGACTACCAACCATTCACTATTGATCCTGTCCACTATCCCCTGGCAGTTTTGCCCGAAATCCCCCTGGCCACACCTGCGGCTTCGCATATTCTCCACTTGAAGCCCCGGACGCACCCGCTAAACTGCGTGGTGTCTGGTCGACGTTGCGGGTGTAACTCAGTGGTAGAGTACCTCGTTGCCAACGAGGTTGTCGTGGGTTCAAGTCCCATCACCCGCTCTTGACTGTTTTTCACCATGCCTGAGGCCGGGAAGTCGCGGGTGTTGGGCGGGTCCAGTTGACCTGCTCCCCGATACTTCCCGGTTCATCGTTTCTATCAAGGACACGAGCCCCGACTGCGGGCTACCGAACCGACGGAGCAACACCAATGTCCGACGACCTGACCCCGGACACACCCGACACCGACACCCCTGACGTGGAACATGCCAGCGACAAGGATGTCCTCGTCATTTCCCCGTCAAGCGAGGACGCCCCGGACAAACTCGTCCAGACAGTCGAGATCAAGGATGCCGGGCCGTGCAAGAAGCATATCAAGGTGACCGTGGATCGGGCGCAGATCGACGAGCGGTTCGACGAAAAGTACACCGAACTGGTCCGCAGCGATCAGCCCCAAGTTCGAGGGTTCCGGCCAGGAAAAGCCCCCCGCAAGATCATCGAGCGGCAATACCGCGATAGCGTTGCCGAGCAGATCAAGACCCAGGTTCTGATGGCGAGCCTTGAACAACTCGCCGAGGAACAGTCGATCTCCCCGCTGAGCCCCCCGGACCTCGATCCGAACGCGATCGAAATCCCGAAGGAAGGACCGTTCATTTACGAATTCGACATCGAGGTTCGGCCCGAATTCGACCTGCCCGACTACAAAGGGCTCTCGCTTCGTCGCCCGGTTCACTCGTTCACACAGGCTGAGATCAACAAGGAACGGAAGCGGCTGCTTGAGCCGTATGGCCAACTCGTTCCCAAGGAGGGTGATCCGCCCACCGTCGAGATGGATGACTACGTCGTCGCCGATGTGGTCGTCTCCTACGGTACTCGAGAACTGAACCGGCTGAGCGAAGTGCGATTCAAGGTCGAGGACAAGCTTGCCCTGTCAGACGGGATTGCCCCGGAGTTCGGCGCGCGGATCAGTGGAGCAAAGCCGGGTGATGTGAGGACGATTGACATCGTCCTGTCGCAGGAACTTGGATTGGTGGCACTTCGCGGCCAGGTCGTTCAAGCGACGTTCACCGTCAAAGACGTAAAAACCGTACGACCTCCCGAGTTGACCCGTGAGCGGCTGGAGTATCTGTTCGGGGTGAGCACTCCAGAGGCATTCGACGAGTACGTCCAGACCCAACTGGAGCGACGGCTAGAGTACACCCAGCGCCAAGAAGTGCGGAAGCAGGTATTGGAGAAGATCGCGACCGCCAACTGGGATCTGCCCCAGGACATGCTACGTAGGCAGGCCCGCAAGACCCTTGAGCGGCGGGTGATGGAGATGAAAAATGCCGGCATGTCGGACGAACAGATTGCTGGTCGCCGTCGGGTGCTTGAGCAAGACGTACTCCGGAGTACCGCCGCTGCCCTGAAGGAACATTTCGTGCTTCAGAAGGTTGCCGAGATGGAGAAACTCGAAATCGAGGATGCCGATCTCGACATCGAGATCGCTCGGATCGCTCACCAGTCCAAGGAGAGCCCTCGCAAGATCCGTGCTCGGTACGACAAAGAAGATCTGATGGAAGCGCTTGCGACCGATCTGCTGGAGCGAAAAGCTCTTGACGTAATTCTTTCGACCGCCACCTTCGACGACTACCCGCTGACCCCAGAGCAACAGGGTGGGGAGGTCGCGACTGTGTCCGCCGAGGCCGCTCCTGGTTCCGATGCCGACCCGGCGGGCTCTTGACGGTCTGCATACAGTAGGAAAGACGATCTGACGGCGAGCGGGGGCGGGCGGGGTCGCGAAGGGCACCCGACGGGTGCCCCTCCCAACCTCACCCACCCCCCTAATTCATTTCGGTCCGCGGCCGGGCCGCTTCCCGGCCACCCCGTTCCCAGAAAGGGCACGCCGATGTTCCCCACAATCGACCCGACCGCCGGCCCCATCCAGCCGGTCTTCCAGCGATATCGTGAGTACGCCCGGCAACGGACCATGACCCTCGGGGATCTCCTCCTCGAGAACCGGATCGTCTTCGTCGGCAGTAGCCCGGAGACCGGGGGCAGCCCGGTGATCTCCGACTACCTGTCCAATATCACGATCCAAAAATTGCTCTATCTCCAGTACGAGAACAAGAGCGCTGATATCCACATGTACATCAACAGTCCGGGCGGGTCGGTCTCGGCGACCCTGGCAATGTACGATACCATGCAGTTCCTGGAGTGCCCGATCCTGACCTACTGCATGGGGATCGCTGCCAGCGGCGCAGCGATCCTGTTGGCCGCTGGCACCAAGGGAAAGCGGTATGCCCTCCCCAATTCCAAGGTCATGATCCACCAACCCTACGGACAGGTCGGCGGACAGGTGTCGGACATCGAGATCCAGGCCGCCGAAATCCTCAAGGAGCGGGAGCGGCTCAACGAGATTCTGGCCGCTCACACCGGCCAGCCACTTGGAGTCATCGCTCGCGAGACCGACCGGGACAAGTACTACACCGCCCAGGAGGCGAAAGCGTTCGGGCTCGTCGACGAGGTGCTCCAAAAGCCAGCCGACGCAAAGAAGGCACTGACATGATCGACTCCTAAACGGCAGGGACGCCGGTTTGCCTTGTGGTACCAGGGATCAAACCGGTGCGACGAGTCCAAAAGTGGGATCCTGCCAACGCAAGGGCGACGAACCGCCTGAAACCCCGATCCGGTGGGTCCAGTTCGCCGAGAAAGATCGTTATCCCCGACACGAGTCGGAAGTCCGGCTCGCGCTGACCGAATCCCCGATTGCATCCTGACCCTCGCTCATCGACTGCGGACCCGCTACCCGATCCTATGGTGTGCGGCGGTCCGCCTGGAGGAACGACCATGCCGCTGATCCCGATGGTGGTAGAGAGCCGGGGCCGCGAGGAGCGGGCCTATGACATCTACAGCCGATTGCTCAAGGACCGGATCATCTTCCTCCAGGGAGTGGTCCAGGACGAGATGGCGAACCTGATTGTCGCCCAACTGCTGTTCCTGCAGTTCGAGGAACCGAAGAAAGACATCCACCTGTATATCAACAGCCCGGGTGGCAGCGTTACTGCTGGGATGGCGATTTACGACACCATGCAGTTCCTCACCTGCGACGTGGCGACTTACTGCATGGGGCAGGCAGCGAGCATGGGTGCGATGCTCCTGACGGCTGGAACAAAGGGAAAGCGGTTCGCCCTCCCAAACGCACGGGTGATGATCCACCAACCGCTCGCAGGGACCGAGGGAACGACCACCGAAATCCTGATCCACGCCAAGGAGTTTCTGCGGACCAAGAAGACGCTCAACGACCTGCTGGCAAAACACAGCGGCCAATCGTTGAAAGTGATCGAGGAGGGTACCGACCGGGACAACTTTATGTCCGCGTTCGAGGCCCAGAAATTCGGGCTGATCGACAAGGTGCTGGAGAGAATACCCGCGGACCAACTGGGCAAGCAGAGTAGCGGGGCATCGGGGTATTCAGGCAACGATTGAGGCTGACCCGGCTGCCCCTCTGACACAAGAGCCTGGAAAGGTTGTCGCGTTCGCTTTCGAAGTAGGTGAAAGTAGGCGACTCGCTCCGCGAGTCGCCGTTTCTGGAAAACTGATGCAAATCAAGTCGCTTCAACGATCTCCAAGTGCGTCTGGAATCCAGAAACGGTCACTCGCGGAGCGAGTGACCTACTTTACGCCTGAAATGCGACAACCTCAGCGGGTTCCTGGATGAGACGTACCAGGTTCCCCGCAAAATTCCGGACCAACCGGGTCGGTTTCTTGGTGCGCACTGCCCCACTGCATAACACCTAATGGAAACCTGAACTCTGACCCCCTGGAACCCCGATGGCCACTGGCTGGCACCGATTGATCCCGCCCGAGGACACTTTCCGCGGCGAAGGGAACTACCGCATTGATGCGTACTCGGAGTTCCTCCCGCCGCCGCGAGTGGGGTGGAAGCCATACGGTCGCTGTGGCCCGAATCCGGAGATCTTCACCCCGGACGACCTGTTCGGCTGGCACGTCGGCGAGTTTGAAGAAGCCCTGGAACTCCGGCACGGGATGACCCAGGTCGGCCGGCAAGTCGTCGGCCGGCTCGCCCGACTTCTCGATGGTGACCCCGCGACCGGGATTCATTGCCTCGATCTGGTGAATAACCCGTTCTGGCCCCCTGAGTTGGCCGCCGAGCCAGACCTCCCCCACGAGCGATGCGTCACTCTCTTGCCGCTGGCTCTGTCCCGCACGCAGGACGACAAGGGCCGGATTCGGTGGACCCTCTTTGGCAACAGCGAGCAAGGCCCCGGTCGGGCCTTCTGGAAAAGTTTCTCCACATCCCCCAAGACGGAACTCCCAACTGATACCGCGATCGGGTTCTTCTGTCGGCTTCTGAAGGCGGTGTATGGTGAGGAAATCGATGGGGCCGCGGGCCTGCGCAAGGCCGGGTTTCGCATCCTTCCGGATGAGACCCCCCTGCTCCCGTTCTGGGCCGAGGAACTCCCCGCCTGGACCGCCGACTTCCTTCTGCCCCAACGGCCGTCCCGTGATCCAGCCAAATATCTTCTCACGTTCCGGCCATTCAATCGGCTTCCCGTTGCGGTCCGAAAGGCGTATCTCGGTGGCACCCTCCACCTGCTCCCGTTCCCGGGCAGCCTGGCGTACTGGGGTGTCCCGGGCTACCAACACCTCCACCGCGAACTCCCCCTCGCTCTTCAGATTCCTCTTCTACTGGGTGTGGCACGACACCGGATGCCCGAGGGGTTGCGGGTTCCGCAGTCCGGCTTTCTCCATGAGCCGACCGCCGACCGGTTGCACGCTCCCGGTCATGCCGGATTCGTCCGGAATACCTTCAAGCGAACCCACCGGTGGGACAAGATTCTCCGCGATCAGGACGAACTCGCCCTCATCGGTCGCGAAGAGAAGTTGTTGCACGTTTTGTTTAGTACTCTGCCAGATGATCTGACACTGTACGACAAGCCGATGGCCCGGAATGTCCAGTTGTGGACCGAAGACCATCGACTTCTCCTGGATGGCCCCGCGGCCACTCCAGAGCAGCTCAAGCACGCGATGCGAATCGTCCAGGCCGGCGGGGTTTTCGGATACCGGTTCCACTATCCGGCGATGCGTGTCGGCCGGCACGAGGTCTACTGGCACCGACCGCTTGTCGCGTATCGTTCCCCCACTGGCGAGCCGGTTGTTTTCCCCGACCCCCCGCCCGGTTACCTGACGGCGTATGAAACGAAAGTCTCAAGGCTCGACCAGCCCGTGGAACTGTGGCCGCGGTTCCGCAATCGGTTGGTTGCACTGGCAGCACTCGCCCCACACCACACGGGCAGCGGCCAGCCCGCCGGTCCGATTCTTCGCGGGGTGCGGAAGTTGTTGGATGCGGCTGCGAAACGGGACGGCTCGCCGCTCCCCCGGTCGCTGGCACGACAGTTGATCGCCCGCGGACACACCCAGACGCTCGATGGCTGGTTGGCATCCCTTCCCGAGGTTCTGGGAGCGGAGGTCCGCGGGCTGATTGTGGCGGAGGATCCGCCGCTGTCAAAACGGAAAGGGAGCAAGATCCCCGATTCGCTGACGTATCGGCAGACCGCAACTCGGCCGTTTGAGGTCCGTTACTGGAAAACGATCGCAGCCCTCAGCGAAGGCACCTACCTCAACAAGAACAACGCCGACTGCGTCCGTGATCCAGTCACCCAGCGACTTCTTCCGTATCACGATCGGCAGCTTGAGGGGCTGGGGGATTTCTTGCTGGCTCATTACAGTCGAGCCATCGCGACAGCCGGGCTGACTGGCAAAGCCCTGGCGGGTGAGGTGCCGTTCCGGTGGCGGACCGACTTTGATTACTCGTGGATGGGCGGATGGTTGAAAAATCAGGACAGCGCGGCCGAACGCGATCTGGTGGTCGTGATTCCGGGGCAGGATCGCAGCCACGCCGTCATCATGGCCGATCACTACGACACGGCATACATGGCCGACCGCTACGAACCGGCGTCGGGTGGATGTGGTGCCCGGATCGCTGCCTGTGGTGCGGACGACAACCACTCGGCGACCGCCGCCATGATGCTCGCAGCGCCGATCTTTCTGCGGATGAGTCGGGAGGGGAAACTGGGCTGCGACATCTGGCTGGTCCACCTGACCGGAGAGGAGTTCCCGGCCGACTGCCTGGGGGCTCGGGCTTTGACCCAGCGACTTGTCGAGGGAACCCTTTCCCTCCACCTTCCGGATGGGACCACGGAAGATCTCTCCAAATCGCGGGTTCGCGGCTTGTACGTCTCGGATATGATCGCCCACAACAACGACCGCGAGCGGGACGTGTTCCAGATCTCACCCGGGGCCGATCCGGACTCATTCTGGCTGGCCGAACAGGCCCATCTGGCCGCGACTGTCTGGAACGCTTCGGTCCCGGTGTGGAACGCCCAGCCGGATCGGGTGGGTCGGCCGCCAGGCCGCCGGAGCCCACACGGTGCGGCCGTGCCGGGGATCGCCCCGTTCCCCGTCCTGTCCGGAGAAATCCGGACCACAGTCGATCCCCGAAGCACGCTCTACAATACCGATGGCCAGATCTTCTCCGACTCCGGGGTGCCGTGCGTTCTGTTCATGGAGAATTACGACATCAACCGGACCGGGTATCACGACACCCACGACACGATGGCGAACATCGACCTGGATTACGGTGCAGCGGTGTGTGCGATCACAATCGAATCCGTCGCCCGGGCGGCGACCACCCAGGTGTGAGTACGAGAACCTGAGGCCGGGAATCGCAGATTGCCCGATACCACTTGTCAGGGGTTTCTCAAGGGGCTACATTCACGATCGAGGGTGCTTGCCGGGGATGGAATCCCGACCCGCGGGATTGAGCCAGACTATCCTCGATCAGGCGCTCCTCGGGTCAGTTGTCGAAGGACAGTGCTGGCAATGGGAAGGGCGGGGTCACGACCCCGGTCGCGACCTCGCCCTTCTGTTGGTGAGAGACATCACTCCCTCCTGCTCTCGGGGTTGCAATTATCCTCACGGCACTGGCAGCCGGTCGAGGATCTGCTTGACAAGGTTGTCCGGGCGGAGATCCTCGGCCTCGGCCTCAAATGAGATCACCAACCGATGACGGAGGACATCCGGGGCCATTGCCTTGACATCCTCGGGGGTCACGTACCCGCGACCCGAGAGGAAAGCGTGTCCCTTGGCCGCACGGTGGAGGGCAATCGTCGCCCGGGTACTGGCTCCTAACTGGATCAGACCGCCAAGATCGAGCCCATACTCCGCCGGGTGACGGGTCGCCCGGATCACATCCACGAGGTAATTCTTGACCTTTGCATCGACGTAAACCGCATCCGTTGCTTGCCGTAACCCTTCGAGCTCCTCTGGCGAGAGCACCGGGGCAATGTCGGTGGTGGCGTTCAGCCCACCCATCCGGTCGAGGATGATCAGTTCGTCCGCCCGAGTTGGGTAGTCGAGGAGTACCTTGAGCATGAACCGGTCGACCTGGGCTTCCGGCAGAGGATAAGTCCCCTCCTGTTCGATCGGGTTCTGTGTGGCCAGAACGAAGAACGGCCGGGGCAAGGGAAAGGTTCCGTCACCAATGGTGACCTGCCGCTCGGCCATGGCTTCCAGAAGGGCACTTTGCACCTTGGCGGGAGCCCGGTTGATCTCGTCGGCCAGGACCATGTTGGCGAACACCGGCCCCGGCTTGACGGTAAACTCCCCATTGCGTGGGTTGTAAATCTGCGTCCCGACCACGTCCGCAGGGAGCAGGTCCGGGGTGAACTGGATGCGCTGGAATTTCAGATGCAAGGCCCGTGCGACAGTCCGAACAGCGAGTGTCTTGGCCAACCCGGGGACACCCTCCAGGAGCACATGCCCGTCGGTCAACAGGCCAATCAGGAGCCTGTCGAGAAGTCGTCGCTGCCCGATCAGAACCCCCTCGACCGCAGAGAAGAACGGGTCAAGCCGCTCCCGCAGTCGATCCCCGTTGGTGGCCATCGCACTCCCGGATTCGCTCATGCCATCCTCGGACGCCATCGGATACGACTTCCAGATGTGGTCAGACCAACGAGCCCGCAACCCGACGATTGAGTTTGCGGGCCAGGGTGCCGATTCCCACCCCCACATAATACGGATGGGGCAGTTCCCCATTCCAAGTTCCTGGTTTCAACTGTACCAGTTGCGTGCTCCGGCCCGGCCCCAGGGCAATTTCCTTGCAAACACCCAGGGTGCTGGGCTCATGTGTAAATTAACTTTTCTATTTTAGATTATATTATTCAGATTGTTATTCTATTAAATAATACAGAGAACCACTCGAGGATTCAAACCCGAGGTTAACGAGGTCCTGGGAAATGCCACAGAAACCCGTTCACGGCGTTGCCCGGAGGGGTCAATTCGACGTATGACTGGGATGGGGTGACAGTGCCAACGCGATTGCACCGAGCATGTCCCCTCTCTCCCCGAGGTTCCCCATGACCGACTCCTCTCTCTTCCGCCGCTGGTGGCTCTCTCGGGGAGGGATTGTGCTTGCGGTGGTGGTCTGGTGTGTGTCGTGTTCGCGTATACCGGAACCGCCTCCGCCGATCCTGTCAGAGCCCAAGGAAATCGGACCGGCCGTTATCGCAGATATCCACTCGTTCTGCGGAGCGTCCTGTCACACCTACCCTCCTCCGGATTCGTTCCCGCGCCGGGTGTGGCGGTCCGAGGTCGAGCGGGGGTTCCGGTTCTTTGAGCAGTCAGGGCTCCCACTGACACCCCCACCCATTGAGAGTGTGGTTCGGTACTACGAAGATCGCGCTCCGGACGAACTGCCCCCGATCGAGCAGGTCGCAGCGTCACCCTCTCCAGTCCGGTTTGAGCGAGTCAGCTATCCCCCGCCACCAGGTGGGGAGAAGGTGGCGATATCGAATGTGAAACTGGTGCGACTCCCACCCCCGGGCCGCCCGGCCCGGCCCGATGGGGAACCGCTTTCGATCCTGGCGTGCGACATGGCGACCGGCCGGGTGATGCTCCTGCGTCCCACCGACCCCGCTCCCACATGGACGGTCCTGGCGCGCGTCACGAACCCGGCCCACGCAGAGGTCATTGACCTGGACCAGGACGGCATTCTGGACATTCTCGTCGCCGACCTTGGGAGCTTCCCCCCGACGGATCGCCGCTGTGGGAAGGTGGTCTGGCTGCGCGGGAAGCCGGATGGGACGTACACGCCAATCACTCTCCTGGAGAATGTCGGCCGGGTGGCGGATGTCCAGGCAGCGGATTTCCGCGGAACGGGTAAGCTGGATCTGGTGGTCGGTGTGTTTGGCCTGATCGCTGCGGGTGAGATCCTCTACCTGGAAAACCGGACAACAGACTGGTCGCGGCCCGAATTCGTTCCCCGGACCGTCGATTCCCGGCACGGAGCGATCCATGTTCCGGTGGCCGATCTCAACGGCGACGGGAAGCCGGACTTCGTGGCCCTGCTCGCCCAGGAGCACGAGACAGTCGTCGCCTTCCTGAACGAGGGCGGAGGCAAATTCACTGCGCAGACCCTTTACAAGGCCCCGCACCCTGGGTGGGGAAGCAGTGGGATCCAACTCACGGACATGAACGGCGATGGCCTGCTGGATGTCCTTTACACGAATGGCGACATTCTGGACGAGCCGTATCTATTCAAACCCTACCACAGCGTCTCGTGGCTGGAGAACAAGGGCGGGATGAAATTTGAGCATCATACGATCACCCCGATGTACGGCGTCCACAATGCGGTCGCAGCGAATCTCTTCGGTGGAGGGAAGGGAAGTGACGCGGTGGCCGTGAGCTTCCTGCCCGCGGACAAGTTCCCGGACCGGGTGGCCCGCAAGGCCGACGGTGTGGTGCTTTTGGAGCAGGTGTCCGCTGGGAAATTCGTCCGACACCCTCTTGCGGTTGGCGAGTGTGATGCAGTCGTGTGTGCAGCCGGAGACCTGTACCGAACCGGCCGGCCCGACGTGGTGGTCGGGAACTTTAGTTCCACGACCACCGGAAACCCCGTGACCATCTGGAAGAATCTCGGCCGGGTGGCTGACGCGAAGAAGTGATGGAACGGGCTGGTCGGCCCTTGATGAGCAGCACTCTGAAATGAAACCTCGCGGGGGGCGTCGGAGGTACACTCAACCGTCCAATCGCCGATCCGCGCGATGTGACGGCCCGCGATCCGCTACCGTGGAGACCAAAGTATGTCCCGTGCCCACCTGCGAATCCTGTCGATCGGTCTTCTCCTCGTGTCCGCCAATGCACTCCGCGCTGCGGACGATGATCCGAAGGCGATTATCGCCCGAGGGGTCAAGGCTCACGGCGGGGTTGAGAAAATCACCAAGTATCAGGCCGCCCGGTCCACGAACAAGGGAAAGCTCAAGATCCCAGGGGTGGGTGAAGTGGAGTTCACCCAGGAAGTCTCCTACATGCTTCCGGACAAACTCAAGGATACACTTTCGTTCAGCGTTGCCGGACAGGCAGTGAGCGTTGTGACCTTGGTGAATGGAGACACCATCGCCATCGAAGCGAACGGCAACGCGGTCGATGGCGGAGACGCGGTGAAAGAGTCGATAAAGGCGATGCGATACATGGTGAAAGTCGCCAAGTTAGCCTCACTCGTCCAGGACAAGGGGTACGAATTCTCCTTGGTGGGTGAGGTCAAGGTCGAGGATAAGCCAGCGGTCGGAATCCGGGTTGTGTCCAAGGGGCAGAAGGATATCAATCTGTTTTTCAGCAAGGAGACCGGGTTGCTCGTCAAAATCGAGCACCGAACGATGAAACCTGGCGGAGGGGGCGAGGTGACCGAGGAGCGTATTATCCAGAGCTACGAAAAGGGCACGGACGGGTTGCCAGTCCCCAAGAAAGTCCTCATCAAACATGATGGCGAGACATTTGCCGAGGCCGAGGTGATCGAGTTCAACTTCCTGGAAAAGATTGATGCGAGCGAGTTCAAGAAGTGATCGGTAGGCATCTCCAGGGCGTCAGCGTCCTGGACCGTCTTTAACCGCGGGCCAGGACGAGTACTCCAACAACGATGAGCCCCCCTCCGACTGCCACCCGCCAGGTGAGCGGTTCGCCCAGAACCACTATCCCGGTCACAATCACCAGGGCCACGCTCAGCTTGTCGATCGGTGCCACCTGGGAGGCCGGGGCCAGTTGCAAGGCCCGATAGTAGCACATCCACGATAATCCGGTCGCAACCCCGGACAGGACGAGCATCAGCAGCCCCAGTCGCGATAGCCGACCAAGCGGCTCCCACTCTCCCCGCGCGAGCACGACTCCGATCAGGAGAATCAGGATCACAATCGTCCGGATCAGGGTGGCCAGGTTCGCGTTGATCTCCGACACCGCGACTTTCCCAAGGATCGCTGTGGCAGCAGCGAATATCGCAGAACCGAGCGCGTACACCACCCACCCGGTCCGGACCTGATTCGGGTCGTCCATTGAGTGCTCCGCAGGATGACATTACGACGACCGCAGTTACGTTCTGAGTTAGCATAGCTATCTGTGTGAGCGCGCGTGACCTGAGAGACTCAATGAGGGGGAATTGTGGAGATCGGTGTCACTTCGGACAGAGAGCAAAAAACAAAATGTCGCTCAATTCGGAGACTTCTCGCTCAACGCGGCAACCCCTCTTGCCGTTCGGTCCCCATCTCGCGCTTTCCAACACTACGCCTTGTGGCCTGACCGGAACGGAGGCGTGATCGGCGATCCGGCAGTCGTCTTCCACGAGCATTGTCCCACTCCGTATAGCAGAGGAAGACCGATTTCCACCCGGAGAGTCGGAACCCGGGGTTGATGTGGTCGCGTCGAGCGAGGATCACCATTTTCCGCAGCTGGAGTGCATAACGCCGAGGGTTTTATCCGTCGTGCGGGGGTGGCAGTGGGCTACCCAACGCAGAACGCGCGAGCACGATGGATAAAACTCGTTGAACGAAGCCGCGTCAGGGGGCTATGGGCTTTGAATCGATCCTGCCTCCCCCGGACCTGCCCCCGGATGACACGCTGTAGGTGTGCGTGTGTAGACCTCGATACCCAGAAGCGGCGATACAACCCGACCGTGCGGCGGCAGGTCAGGGCGATCCAGAATGAACGACATGTCGTCGATGGGGAGATCAACCGTGGCGTCAAGGGAGGGACGAGCTATCCGCCTTGGGCAGGACAAGAGCGGTTTGAGAAAGGGCCGAAGCAGGGGCTGGTGAGAGAGAACCGAGAAGGGATTTGGCTGCCGCGCAGCGGCTTAGTGCAACGTCCTTTATGTACCATCGGCAAAGAAACGCACTCGCCGTGGGTCTCGGACGCAACAAAAAAGGTGATGAGAAAAATAATAAACAGTTATTCTGGTTGTCCGCGCGACGCTACCATTCACGATGTCCTGCCGGCGATCCTCTCCGACGTGGCGAGATCGCCAGGCGGCAGGAATCAAACGGAGATCGTCCCATGAAGAAGTTCCTGTTGGCACCGCTGATTCTCGCGGCGTTCGGTGCGGCAACTGCTTTCGCGGGCGGACGACCGGTGATGTACGTCGTCGTCGATCGGGTCGAAACGACTCAAGACCAGTCGTCGATCTCGATGATCAGGATCTGGGGCAGTTTTAGCCGTGCCAAGAACGCTTGGAGCGACTTCTGCAAACCGATCGATGGTTACATCCAATTCGGCACGGGAAGCGACAAGGAAGCGCCGAAATGGCAAAAAGTTGCGGGAACCAAGAAGGCAGTTATCGTAGGCTGTTGCGCTGGGGCGGGGGCCTTTGAAACGGTGGTGATTCATCCGGCCACTGAAAAACCGAAAGATGATGGCGAAAACATTCCGTATCCGACGGGTCATCTTGAACGATTCGGCGACATGTTCGGCCGTGGCCGCGACGACGATAGGCCCGAAGTGAAAACCCTGCTGGCGTTCGCTTCAGCCAAAGAGAAAGGATGTCCGCTTTGTGGAGGCGCGGCGTCCACCGTCTCGAACAATCCGGGCCTGCAACCAGTCGATGACACCTTTGTTGGGCGATGGAACGTCGAATATGCGAATGGAGTCGCGGAAACGTGTGAGCTCGTCAAGGAAGGAACGGCAACTTCCGTTGAGCCGAAGAGGAATTCCCTGGGAAAGGCCCGCAACGCAATGAAAGGTGTTGTGGTGCTTGTGTTCGATGATGACCGGATCGAACGTTGGACCAGGATTGGACAGCGGATCGTTGTGGAACACTGGCCTTCCTCGAATCAGTTTCCCAGCGGTTCACCCATCCTGGGAATTGCAGAGCGCGCCGGCGGCGGTGGGGGCGACGAAATGACCCTCGCCGTCAGGAAAATCCTGTTGGGCAAGTGGAAAATCGCGTTGGAGAACGATTACAAGGGCGAATGGAAGTTCAACGTGGACGGCACTGTCGATAGCTCGACCAACGGTGCCAAGGCGGGCAAGTGGACGATCGATCTGAGCAGGAAGCAGGTGCTGATCAAGTGGAACTCGGATGCGGCGGACAAACTCGATTTGCCGCTGGACCCCAAGTCCACGACCGGGTCGCAGGTCGGACGCAACAACTACAAGCTGGAGGCGGTCAAGGTGCCGTGAGACTTTGTGTTTTTTCGCGACCCGGGAGCGTGAGCGACCGGAGATACGTGAAGCAAATACCCCCGGTCGCTCACGCCGCTCACGCTCCCGGCTTGCCTCAATCGGGCCGGCAAACGGCGAGGCGGCGACACAAGAATTCTCGATCGGTGCGGGCAGTTGTCGAGCGAAGGACTTCGCGCCAGGAGCTCGGCGGCGGAGTGTCGGCCGAGGCGGAAATGGAGCTCGGCGATCATCGTGTGCCAACCGGAATAACGGTCGGGAACGCGCGTCGATCGGTGACCGTTTAGCCGGTGGTCATTTCTCGTCTGGGTGGGGTCCGCGTCCGGTTCAATAGCCAGCGATCCGGGAGCCAGTCCAGCAACTGCTCGACCATCGGCTTCTCGCCCAACGTGAACAACCCCGGCAACGCGTCCCGCAGGTCCGCGAACGGGTCGATCCCCAGATGCGGTGAAAGTCGAACGTCCGCTTTGGAGTGGGGGAAAGGTCGCGCGGCTCTACCCATCACTCCCCATGAGAGGTGCGTGAGGGAGGAGACGAGCCACTGCTGGGTCGGCCTGTTCCCGACTGAGCGGCGGGTGTGGGTCCGATAAGGTCAGATATGCCCAACACACAACGGGCACTGCCGGAATCCTGGTATTAACCCGGCAAAAAAGA
>PLDW01000467.1 GCA_003136315.1 Gemmataceae bacterium
GCCGCCCGTGGCACCCAAGCCCAATGGGAGATTTTCTCTCACCAACTGCCCTATTCCTCAGCGTTGTTCCCACCATCTATCTGGGCGAGTGGGCTCTCTGCATGTCTTACGGCCCACCGATCCACCGGGTCGCCTCATCAACCTGGAAATGCGGCAGGGTCTTGTGAAGCCGGACAATGCGTCGGACGGTTGGGTCTGGGTCGGACTCCGCCAGTCGACCGACCCAGACCGGCATATTCAACCGTCGCACAGTCGCGATTTCCACAGCCACTCGTGCTGCCCCTGCCCGAACCCCGGGTTCGGTATCCCGGCTGAGTCGTTCCAGCCACGGCTCCGGGTCGGAGATGTCGTCGTCCTCGCTCAGGTCGAGCAGTAGTTTCAGTCGCTCCGCAGCGGACGGATCGGTGAGTCGCCGACCGAGGGTGATCTCGGCATCGGTCCGGCCTCGGCTGACCAGCGAATCCTGGCAGACCTTCCGGACTCCGTTATCGGGGTCGTGCAGCCAGTGAAACAACTCCTCGTCGCCGATGACCGGGTCGTCGTCTGTTGCTGGCCCGACCGCAAATAGTGCTGTCCGACGGACCTCGGGCTCAGCCGCGTGAAGGAGTGGGAGAATGGCCTGCCGCAACCGGACGTGGGGGTGCATGGCTGCACGAATGGCTGCCAGCCGACTGCCGACCCCCGGCATCTGCAAGCCAGCGGCGACGACATCATGGCACTTCGCAGCGTTGGCCACGCCCCCGCGCTTCACGAGGGTTGGGAGGAGGCTGAGTACGATTTCTCGGCCAGATTCGTCGGCTGCGGCAAAAGCATCCAGGAGCTGCTCACACCGGACAGCCCCCTGCGGGTCGCTGTCCGGCAGGTCATTGAGGTAGCGATCAATGGCCGCAACAGCAGCGGCCTGGGTTGGCGGGTTGGAGGATCGGACGAAACCGGTGAGGGTCTGCCACCCTGTGTCCCCCCGTGCCGTGAGGACTCCGGCCCACTCCGCCCGCTCCTCGTCTGTGGTCGCGGTCTCCAACCTGTGGGCAGCGTAGCGAACCTGAATCTCGTTCGCATGCAACCCGCCCCAGACGCCGCCTGCGATCAGGGCAAGTATCCCCCCAATGACTACTCGGCGTCCCCAAGTTCGCCCGCGTCCTTGCGTCATGACTGCCTCGCTGTCTTTTGCCGCAAACGTCTCCACCCGTGAGACGACGCAGAGGTCGTCTGGCCCGTCCCACTCTGCGGGTGAGCAGCCCTGTGGCGACCGGTGTGATCCGGCCGGGCCATTTCCAGCCATCGTAACAATCACGGGAATGTAGCCCGGCGGGCAGGGATGGGGCAAGGTCAAGGTTCTGGGGTAACCGGATTTGTTCATGCCGCCTGGCCTCGCGGATCGATCCTTAACCCGACAGTGTCCCCAGGTGGCCACGGACGAGGTGCCCCATGACCCAAACGGGCAGGTGGCTCGGTGTGTTGTTCGGGATCATGATCGGAACGGTCGCTACCGCCCAACCTCCTCAACCCCCGATGGCCCCGGCATTCGCCCCTTCGGCCCCGATGGCAACCATGCCAGCAGCTAACGGTTCGATGGCTGTACCCCCGACCCGGGTAGTACTTTCGGAGGTCGTCGAGCCGGGGTTTCGGGAGGCCGTCTTGTCGGTGGTCCGCAAGCCGACGGTTTCCACCCGTGGCACTTCAGCGGACGTGGTCACGACCCCGGCCGTTTACGAGTGGCTCCTTGCCCATCCGGACCGGGTGGCTCTTGCGTGGCGGCGGCTCAAGGTGCCCTGCGTCGGGATCACAGATCTTGGGAACGGCAAATTCGCTTGGTCGGACGGGGACGGCAGCGAACTCGTCTGGCAAACCGTCGGCCGATTCCCGGACGGGGTCATCTGGTACGCGACTGGAAAGGTGAAACCGTCGGCCGTCATTCCTACCGTCTCGGTCCGGGCGGTCGTGGTGATGACCCATCCCAAGCGGCCAGGGAAAGACGGGGCGGTCAGCCTCAGCCCATCGGTACAGGCGTTCCTGCACACTGACAGCAAGACTGCGAACGTGGTGATGCGGATGCTCGGGCCAACCGCACCCAAGCTTGCCGAGCAAGGAGCCGAGCAGTTACTCTTCTTCTTTTCCGGTATTGCCCGGTACACTTACACGCATCCAGAGAAAGCGGAAGCCCTGCTGGCACCAGGCAGTCCATAGTCATTAGACGGCGCAGGGCTTCCGCCCTGGGCTAAGAACGGCCGCCGCTCCGCGGCTTAACACCCTCTGATTTCGCGGCTGTAGGCCGCTCGCTCTGAGCCCCGGATGGGGCGTTCGTTCTTAGCCCAGGGCACGCCTCCGCGGCTCAATACCCTCTGATTTCGCGGCTGTAGGCCGCTCGCTCTGAGCCCCGGATGGGGCATTCGTTCCTAGCCAAGGGCGGAAGCCCTGGGACTCGGCGTGTCCGACCGGTCACACTCTATTGACTCTTGACAATTGATTCAGGTCCGATCTTTCCCGTTTTCACAATTAGCTCGGGGTCGCCAGGGTCGGCCTTGCTGTATTCGAGCCGAGAGGGGCCGTCGATCTCGGTGAACGACAGATTCCCGTCAGTCGTGAGGGTGACCGACACCCGAGTCCCAGCGCCGGCAATGGCAGCGCGGAATCCTACTGACCGCGCCATTACCTCAACCATTGCCCCACCGCTGATTGTCGAGCCGTCACCGGTCGGGTGAGTTGCAGCCTCGAAAGCAACCGTCCCGCCAGGGGCACGGATGTCGATTATCGATTTCCCCCCGACCCTGGCGAGAAACGTCACCTTCCCACCGGGTGCCCGGACGACCAGTCGAGACCCACCGTCGATCTTCCCCAACACCTCGACCTCACGTGCATCCAATTCCGAGCAGTCCAGCACCGCCCCGGCTTCGAGCCCACTCACACACAATTTCTTCACCCGGCCGCGAAGGATGAGCGTGCTTCCCGGCCGAATGATTGGGTGGGATTCACCGTCCGGGTTATCAATCCGGATCGCTGCGGGGGCAGCCGGGCGAAATGGGTTGGGGGGTACCGGTTGTGCCTGCGGACCAAGTCCAACCGGATCGTGTGGCGTGAGTGTCTGGGGCGGTGGTTGCAAGGACGGGTTCGGCGGGGGGATGGGCAGAGCAGGTGATCCCGCGGTCAGGTGATGGGATGTCGAGACGATTGGTGTTGAAACCGGTGGCGGGAATGGCCCCCCTGGCCCTTCGGCGACAGGCGGATCGGCCTGGGCAACGGCGATCGAGCCGAACACTGGCAGGAGGTCTCTCACTTGCGGCCAGCCGATCACCCCCACAACCCCGGCGGCGATCCCGGCCACGAAACCGACGAGGAACCGTCCCCCTGACGGGGTGGGTGGGGGTACACTCGGCAATGACTCAGCGGATGCAGCGTGTGCAAGTTCGGAAGGTGGGGCGTCGAGTATCCCCGCTGGTGCGAGGACTCCGGCATGCCCGCAGAGCGGACAGGCGACCACCCCGAACAGGTCTTCGGCCCGCGGCAGCCCGCACGACGGACACGCAACGGTTGCCATCGGACCCCTCCCGAAGACAGTGGTTGCAGGAGACTCAGCTAACCCACGGCGGGGGCAACGCCCTGCGTTCGCTTAGAACCTGTCCAAGATCAAAACCGTGTAGTTCGCCGAGCGTGCGAATACGAGCAAAACGTCCGCACTCGACGTGGCATGGCCATCCTGGCCATGCAGGGCCAGCACGGGCAAGATGCCCGTGCCACCAGATTTCACGGTCTCGTTGCTGGACAACTCCTTAGACCACCTCGAACTCGTCACTCGGCTGGTTCGATCTCGGCGGTCATCGACCCCTTGCACCTTGGGAGGCGGGGGTCGGGGCCGTAGGAGTGGATCTGGTCCTGCTTCAGTTCCGCCCGTTCCAGGCTCGTCGTGCAGACGATCGCCCGACCCGTCCGGTCCACTAATTGAGCAAGGAGAAACCCTTTCTCAATCGGGTGCCCAAATAGCTCTTTAAGCATAAGTATTACATACTCATAAGTATGATCGTCATCGTTCAGGAGGATCACATGGTACGGCGGCTGCCGCCGTGTCTGCTGATCCTCCTGCGTCTCTGTCTCCGGTAGCGTGGCCGGGCCGGTACTCATTGTCGTCCTCCTCGGGCTGTCAGACCGGGTCCGCCTCGGCAAACGGTAACGACCCAGGTCGAGTGCGGCCAGGTGCCGGTGCATCGCCCGCCCGGGAGCGACCGAAGCAAACGACAGCGATATCGTCGTTTTGGGCTCGACCATTCGCGTGGCGGCGGACGGCCTGGACCAACCGCTCCCCTGTCGTCTTCGGCCTGACCCCGTCGGAAGAGTCTACCGGTGGGGTGAGGCAGCGGTCGACACCGTCGGCACCGAACATCTCCCCGTTCGGTGCCATCGCATCCGTGACCCCATCAGTAAACACCGTGAGGATGTCGCCCGGCTCCAGGTCCAGTGTGGCTGCCTCGTACTCGAATTCGGGCATCACACCAAGCGGTAGTCCAGTCGCCTCAGTTGAGATTGCGTCTGCCAGGTCGCGGCTGGCCGCTCGATACCAGCGCGGGCTCATGTGCCCGGCGTTGACGACCACGATGCGGTTAACGATTGGGTCGAGGACGGCCGCCGTGAGAGTGACGAACCGGTCTCCGAGCCCCCCCCGAATCATTTGATCGTTGAGCATCCCGATCGCCCGGGCCGGGTCCGACTCACTGAGCAAACAGTACCGAACCTCGGAACTGAGTTTGGCGACCAGAAGGGCTGCCGGAACCCCCTTTCCGGCCACATCCCCCAGGACCACAGCGAGTCGGCCGTTCGGCAGAACGATGTAATCGTAATAATCCCCACCAATCGACTGGGCCGGGGAGTAGTGGGCATAGAACTCGTAGCCGTCGACCTCGGGGAATGACTGCGGGAGGAACCCGAGTTGGACCGCACGGGCCAGTTCGACTTCCTTTCGTTCCTTTGCCCCTGCCAGGGCAGCCTCGTGCCACTTCGCCTTGTCAACCGCAACACCCACCAGATTGGCCACGATCGTGAGCAGGTTCAGGTCGTCCTCGCGAAACTTCTTCAATCGGTCCTGCGTGTCGACCTGAAGTGCTCCGAGCGGCCGATTGTCGGACGACACCAGGGGAACGCACATCACCGAGCGAATCTTGAACTCGGCCACCGACGCAGCCGGGCCGAGGGAGGTGTCACCGGTCGCGTCCTCACTCAGGTACGACTGGTGCGAATCGAGCGCTTTCTTCACGATGGTTTTGCTGAACCGGGCCTCCTCGCCCCCTACACGACGGGTTTTGATTGCCTTCGGGACCGGCCGGCCGGCATCGTCACAGAGGATCACGAAACATCGGTCGGCCACCCGGAAGACATCGAGCAAGGTGGCAGCGACCTGGCCCAGCAGTGGTTCCAGTTCAAGCGTTCGGGATAGACTGGTGCTGATCTCCAGGAGTGCCCGAAGCCGATCTGTGGGTTGGGCGTCCAGGAACTGCTGGGCGTTCAGTCGGCTCCCGGTGGCCTCGATGGTGGTCATTCCTCCCGGATCGTCATCCTCGGACTTGTCCTTGGTCATCCAGTCCGGCAGTGGCCGGGGCGGGATGGGGGGCGGTAACTTGGCCCTCTCGTCGTGGAATTTGAAGAGGAAATCGCAGATCTTGATCTTGTCCTCGGCTCGCAGGGCGGTCCGGGTGCTGACTTCCTTGCTGTTCACGAAGGTGTGGTTGCGGCTCTTGAGATCCTCAATGAAATACTGCCCCTGGGCGTAGGTGATCTGTGCGTGCTTGCGGCTGACCGCAGTGTGGGGAATGACGATCTGGCAGAGGTCCGCATCCCGTCCGATCACAAAGGCATCGCCATCGAGTGGGATGGTCTCGCGTGGAGCTGCTCCGCCAGGGGATTTCAGGAGGATTAAGGCTGGCATGGGGCGGTCCGGAGGTAAGGTACTGCGGACAGAGTCCCGGATCACGGTAGCTCGAATCCTCCCCGATGTTACCCCCTGGCTGGGCCGATGGCAAGGAACCGCTGACCCTGATCATGTTCTTTTCGGGCCTTTGAGGAGGGTCCTTCCATCCCCGAGCCCAACGGCGCGGCTACAATACCAATCAGTGGCGGGCATCCCGCCGGACTCAAGCCCCCCCTCTCCCCCCCCTGTGGGAGTTCGTCGTCATGCCGAAAAAGAAGGCCGGGAAGAAATCGGAGCCGAAGGTCGGCGGCATCCTCGGTGTCGGAATGGACGCTGTGGATGGGCACAAACGTGTGACCCGGACGGAGGAAATGGTTCTCGTCGGAGGATCGTCGGAAACTCACGAGAAGATGCAGGAGACCGCGATTCGCTTCAGTGAGGAACTGGAGAAGCGGGGCAAGACACTCCCGGAGACGACAGTCCCCGAGGTG
The DNA here is from genome assembly GCA_003136315.1 of Gemmataceae bacterium. Lineage (GTDB taxonomy): Bacteria > Planctomycetota > Planctomycetia > Gemmatales > Gemmataceae > Urbifossiella. The sequence goes on from PLDW01000467.1 coordinate 6,385, forward strand.
GTGGAGTTACTCCGTGAAGCGATCGAGAAGACCGGCCGGTGACGTCTGTCTGTCACCTCCAAAACCCGTCACTCACGGTGAAGTGGTCCGCGAGAACGGCGGAATCCGAAAAGCTTGGCCCCGTCCCACCGAATTACTTTGTTGAAACCCCGCTATGGGCTCGTGGGTATCTCCCGGTCGAGGGCCGCCTGTGACCGACGCCGTGATCGTCCGTCGCTGTCTGGCTGGCGACCCGGGGGCGACCCGGGAACTGGTCGAGCGGTTTCAGAAAGACGTCTACGGGCTGTGCGTCCGGTTGCTCGGCCATCACCAGGACGCCGAGGATGTGACCCAGGAGGTCTTTCTTCGGGTGTTCCGTAGTCTCGGCCGATGGGACGCCACCCGGCCCCTACGCCCGTGGGTTCTTGGCATCGCAGTGAATCGTTGCCGAACCTGCGCCGGTCGGCGGTCTCGCGGTCCCGAACTCGCCGATTATCTGCACGAAGCGCCCGACCGCCGGCCCGGCGACGACTCGGCCGAACTGACCCACGAGATCCGGGCCGCAGTTGATGGGCTCCGGGACGACTACCGAACGGTGTTCGTCCTCTTCCACGAGCGCGGTCAGTCGTACGACGAGATCGCCGAAGTGATCGGTCGACCGGTCGGGACGGTCAAGACTTGGCTCCACCGAGCCCGCCTGGAACTCCTCGACCACCTCCGATCCCGTGGGCTGGTAGCCGAGGAGGAGGCGAAAGAGTTTAAAGTTTAAGGAGTTTAAAGTTTATAGATCGAACCCGTTTCCAGATTCTGGAGCGGGGTACATACCTCAAGGCTGCTAACTTTAAACGTTTAAGGAGTTTAACGTTTAAGGAGTTTAAAGACTGAACCCATTTCCAGATTCTGGAACGGGGTACATACCTCAAGGCTGTTATCTTTAAACTCTTAAACTTTAAACTTTAAACTGAAATGAACCCTCCGACCCCCGAATTAATCCCCACTGCGTGCGGTCCGACGCTCGCACGCATCCAGTCGGTTCTGGATGGCGCAACCTTGCCGGATAAGATTGCCGCAGACCCTCACCTCACCGCCTGCGAATCGTGTCGGGGGCGAGCACGTGCTACCCGGACTTTGCTGGCTGCGCTGCCTGCATTAGATGAGCCGGATACTCTCCCGATTGGGTTGACGGGTGCGATTCTCGCGGAAGTGAAGTCTGACCGACGCGCACGAATCCGGCGGCGAGCCGTCGCCCTGGTCGGGAGCCTGGCAGCGGCGGTGGCTATTGTGGTGTGGGCTGCAACGCGTAGTGCCGGCCGTCCGTCGCCGGATTCCTCTCCGGAGATCGTCTCACCCAGACCGGATCACATTCCCGCACTCGCATCCACATCCGCCCCCACCCCAGGCTCGCGGCCGATCCGCATCGGCGACGAACTGGCCAGGGCGGGCGGGGCCATCCGGGAGTCGTCCCGCGAACTCACCGACCCTGCCGGCGCTGCGTCGCAGGTATTCGCCACTCTGCCCAGCTCTTTCTTTTTGAAACCGACTCCGCCTCCAACCCCTACCGAGCCGGTGGCAAGATCCCTCGCCGAAATCTCGGAAGTCGCGAAGACCGGCCTCGAACCCGTCACCGGCTCGGCACAGAAGGCATTCGCTCGCTTCCTGCGTGACGTGGAGGCGATGCAGCCAGGCAAACCGAAGTCCTGATCTAACAACCCGTTCGATCCCGACCCCGCCGATGGCCAACCGGCCACGGCCCATTTACCGGACCCCCATGCGGATGACCCGAGATCCTCGCCTCGTTCGGTTCCTGGCGTCCCTTGCCCTGTTCGCGCTTGTCGGCCCCGCCGCGCCTGCCGCCCCCCGGGACGACACGCTACGAGTTGCCCCACCCAATGCCGCCCTCGTCATGGTCGTCCAGAACGCCCGTGACCATACCCAAAACATCCTGAACTCCCCCTTCGCCGGGTGGTTTCCATCATCAGCAGTCGGCAAGCAACTCGCTGCCACCGCGCCCCTGCAACTCCGGGAGATCGCTGCCCCACTCTTCGCCACGATTGGGGTCACCCCGGAAGCCCTGCTGGCTGACGTGTTCGGGGACGCGGTTGTGTTCGCCTACACCCCCCCTACCACCGACAACCCTGGTGGAGAGCGAGCGGTGCTGCTCGTCCGACCCCGGAAACCGGAAACACTCGCAAAACTGATCGATCGGCTGAACGAGATCCAGATCGCCAGCGGAGAGGTGAAGGCCATCGCTCGCCGCGAGCACAAAGGGGGAGAGTATTTCGAGCGGCAAAAAACCGGTGGCGGATCGGAGTTTTACTGCTTCCGCGGCGGGGTGTTCGCCTACTCCGGGACGGAGCCGGACATCAAAGCCGTCATCGACCAGGACATGACCGCCCCCCCCATCAACGTCCAGCCCTCCGGTCTGGCCGGGAAGATCGAGAAGCTCGGGGTCTCGACTGCCTTCGTCACCCTCCTGGTGAACCCGCGAGCCCTCGACGCCGAGGTTCGTGCCAAGGTTGTTGCTGCAAAGCCGGACGAGAAGCCGTTCCTGAATCGGTTCGCCGAGGTGTGGGGAGCGCTGGATGCGGCTGCGATCTACCTCACTGTCGACAAAAACCTGGAGGCCGGAATCTCGCTGGATTTCCGCCCGAATGCACTCCCAGTCGCCAGCAGCGGCTACCTGACCGGCGAACGCACGGCTTCCGGACTGTGGCCAGCGGTGCCGGAAACCGCTCTGGTGGCTGCCGCAGCCCGCTTCCGGGCCGGGGTTCTGCTGGGAGCGGTTGGCTCGATCCTTCCGGAAGCCGGGAAAAAGTCGTTGGAAAGCGTGATCGCCGATACAATCGGCCCGGTCATCGGCCGGAACCACATGCCGCAAGTTCTTGATTCCCTTGGCCCAGATTGGGTGGCCTGGGCCGAACCGCCAACTGGGGATGGGCATCTGCCGTTGTTCGTTGGGGTGGTTCGGATCAGTCCCGAAGGGGGTAAGGGGAAGGAGACGAGTCGGAGGATTGCTCGGGCGGTCGGGTTTGGTTTCCAGGTGGCCCGGGTGGCGTACAACTCATCGCATGTGGATCAGATCGAAATCGAGGAAGAAGAAGATGGCGACGCGATCATCACAACTCTGGTGAATGGGACAACCTTCCCACCTGGGTTTCGCCCGGCATTCGCTGCCAAGGGCGGGTGTCTGGTGGTGGCGGGAGCCCCGGAGGCAATTCGGCGTTTCCGGACCCCGACCGGAGTCCCAGCCGTGACGGAGGAGGTGGTGGCTGTCCGATTCTCCGGGGCCGCCACCCGGGCCTACATCCTGGCCCACCGGGAGCAACTTGTGGGGTTCCTGGCGAAAGCCGGGAGCGGACCCGAGAAGGAGATCCTCAAACACCTCGACCAATTCGCGACGGTGCTCGAACCGATCGAGCGGGTGGAATTACTCTCGCGCGGGAGCAAGACCGGAGTCCGACTGGCAATTCGGGTGCAATTCGTCAAACCACTCAAGTAAGGTGATCGGCAGGGAATAGAGTACCCGAGAAGCAAATGCACGTGTATCGCTTCGGGACAGACTCTCTCCGTCTGAATCTTACCCCGGAGGGGTTATATAGCACAGCCCAGGGTCAGCGCAGCGCCACCCTGGGAAAGCATGACGATTCCAGTCGCTTCCCCAGGGTGCGCGAAACGCGA
>PLDW01000442.1 GCA_003136315.1 Gemmataceae bacterium
GTCGCCTACTTTCACCGACTCCGACCACAAATAGGACAACCTTTCCGGGCTCATGTATGAGACCGCCACTGCGGGTTCCTGGATCAGGGCCGTTCTTGCCGGGTCAAAGGATGAGGTCGGCCACGGGAATCGTGCCGACTGGCTGGCCATCGAGTACGATCGGCAAGTCTTGCCCCGGGAGGTAATCGGTTCGGGTCCGGTAGGCCGGGGGAGACGCGAGTTGATCCGGATCGGTGTAGACCTCCACCTGCCGATCATCGACATTCACGACCCAGTAGACCGGAACCCCAGCACGGGCGTAGATCCGGCCCTTCTCGCGGCGGTCGAATACCAGGCTGGTGTCAGACACCTCAATGAGCAAGACGACATCCGCAACGGTCGGGAGGCGGCCGTCGCAAGCGGTTTCGTCGCCGCGCAAGATCGCCCCATCTGGCTCTGGCTCGCTGTCGCCAAACTGGACCGCGCCCTGAATCTGGAGCGTCCACCCCCCAGGCAACTTACGGGGGAGTCGGACCGATAGTCGGCGGAGGCCGGCTTCATGTCGGGGGTTCCGCATGGGCTTCTCGACGAGATAGCCTTCCAACAACTCGATGCGATCGCCCTCCATGATGATCCCCGCGTCGCCCATCTGGTGGTACTGGGCTGGGGTCAGCCGCTTGAGGCCCGTGAGCGAGAGCAAGTCGAGGGTGGGGGGTGCGGCCGGGGGCAGGGTTGGGGGCGTGGTCGGGGCGGGTGCCGGGGTGATTGTGGGGGTCATGAAATCCTCCTCCGATGATTTCGGTTATACCACACCCGCCCGCGCGTGAGAAAGCCCTCAGGACGGAAGGGGTGGAATTCGGTCGATGCGGGAATGCGACCCGGGGAAGGAAACCGCCTACCTTCAGGGTTGTGTCCACACTCCAATTGATGCTGGACATGGAGCGATGGAGCGGTGAAAATACTTAACTCCTGTTGATCGGAGGAGGGGTCGTCTTTCTTCTGCTGATCCCCCTGGACAACTTGGCAGCAGATTCACACACCCGTCCGGATCTTGCAAGTCCGGCAGCGTCGGGGTAGATTGTGTGCGAGAGAAGGCAAAGCGACTTTGAAGCCGGAAGACCAAAAGGCTTTGTTCATCGTCAGCCGAGGTCTGCCATGCCCATCCGCGTGCAGTGTCCGACACCCGGCTGCAAGGCGAATTGCTCCGTGGCGGAGTCCGCCAGCGGCCGATCGGTCAGGTGTCCGAAATGCGGCAAGCCCTTCGTGGCGAAGCCAACTCTCGACGGGCAGACGGTTGATACGCGGAACAGTCGGCCTTCGTCAAGCTGTAATCCCTTCCCGGTCCTGCCGGCGGAGTTCGGTCGCTACCGCGTCCAGCGCCTTCTCGGCCAGGGGGGAATGGGGGCGGTCTATCTCGCCGAAGATTCCCAACTTGGGCGTCAGGTCGCTCTCAAAATTCCCTTCTTCAACGCTTCGGAATCCCCTGACCTGATCGAAAGGTTCATCCGGGAGGCTCGCTCCGCTGCAAGCCTTCAACACCCGAATATCTGCACTGTTTTTGATGCTGGCCAGATCGATGGAACGCCATTCATCACGATGGCCTACATCGCCGGCACTCCCCTCGATCAACAGATCGATCCGGATGCCCCGATGCCCCAACGTCGTGCGGCCGAGATCGCTCTTAAAATCGCCATTGCGCTGGAACACGCCCATAGCAAGGGAACGGTGCATCGCGATCTGAAGCCGGCAAATGTGATGATCGCGACTAACGGCGAACCAGTGGTGATGGACTTTGGCCTGGCCAAGCAGGCGACCCTGGCCGACCCGAACGAGACCAAACTGACCCGGGAGGGGAAGATTTTAGGTACGCCGAGCTACATGTCTCCAGAACAGGTCCGAGGGGATGCCCAGGCAATCGGACCGGCGAGCGATGTCTATTCACTTGGGGTGATCCTGTTCGAGATGCTCACGGGGAAGACACCGTATTCCGGTGGGCTAGGAATGGTGCTGGGTCAGATCCTGGCTGCACCAGTGCCACCTATCGAAGAGTTTCGCACGGATGTAGACCCGCGACTGGATGATATTTGTCAGATAGCAATGGCGAAGAACCCGAAGGTGCGATTCCGAAGCATGGGGGAGTTTGCCGAGACCCTGAATTACTGCCTGACCGCGCCGACCTCGCGTCCTCCCAACCCGACCTCGGTTGTGGAGGTGGAATTGGTCGAGCCTCGTCGACCCGTTGCGGCCCCTGTTGCCGTCGCGCAACTGGTCGTACCAACCCCGCCGGTCGTTGACCAATCCCCGGCCTACGAATGGGGTGAACCCAAAGCACCCGCGCGGGCCAGACAGAAGCGACGAAGGCGGGCGAAGCCCCGGCGCACGACGTGGTGGGCTTATCCTGCCATCCTCGTGGGCATCGCGGTTATGGTTCTGGTGGCAGCGGCCGTCATTGGCAAGGGAAGGAAGTCGGATACACTCCAATCCGATACGAAGCCCACGAATGATTCAAAGGGGCTTGACTCGGGCAAGCACAGCCTCGAGGGGACCGGCCGCGGCAACGACAAGTCCAAGTTCAGCGCCAGCGTCGGCTCGGCTGGCTCGGAGAAGACGCCCGAGCCGCCTGGCCTCGGGGGCTACTTCCCGCGTCGGCTGCTTTTCATTCACGTGAGCAACTACCTGTACCTCAACCCCCTCACCAGCCAGGGGATGACAGCCTTTGCGAAAGGCGGCGACCTGACCAAAGGGGCCGCGAGTCGGTTGGCCTATGAATGGCGAGTGCCAAATGATAGCACGAACAACCAACTCTATCTTGTCTCAGATACCGCCCCCCAGCCAGACCGCCGTAACCCCATGAGGCCGGCGATCACCGGAGCCTACGAAAAGTTCTTCGAGACCAGCCGAAGACAGGATCGCCTCGTTGTCTACTTCGGTGGCCACGTGATGACTCGAAAAGTGAACGACAAGGATGTGGCCTACCTGATCCCGATGGACGGTGACCCGGATGAGGTCGATACCCTGATCCCGCTCGCCGACTTTTACGCCAAACTCGGAGCCTGCCCCGCAACCCAGAAAGTGGTGATCTGGGATGTCTGCCGCTTCAATCCGGAACGGGGTCGCCAACGGCCAGGTAGCGAACCGATGACCGAGGAGGTGGCCGCGACCCTGGCTGCGGCCCCAGCCGGGGTCCAGGTAATCAGGACCTGTTCCCCGGGGGAGAACGCCCTGGAGTTCTATAACCTCCAACCCGACGGCCCTGGCCGCGGGAAGTTCGTTGTGGCGGGTAGCAACTTCCTCGAAGCGACACGCTATGTTGCCTGGCGAGCTGGTGCACCGAAGAACCTCGGCCCCAATGATCTGATCCCGGTGGAGGACTGGGTCAAGGCCATCGGCAAGCGTGTCGCCGATGTCGCCTCGAACGAGAAGGCCAAACAGACGCTCACGGTGGTCGGCGAGCCGCCAGAAACCCTCGTGGCGTTCAAAGCGGACGAGCCGCCTTCGCCCCGCTTCGACATTCCGACCCCCCCCAAGGGCACCCTTGGGGGCGACATCGCTGCCGAATTCATGCTTCCAGAGATCCTGAATGACGGCGGCGAATCGGTGCTCGGGAATTTCCCATTCACCGCAGTGTCCCTCGCCCCCTTCGCAGCCGACGTACCGTTGACTGAGATCCAGAAGCCCGAGAACGCTGAAAAGTACAGGTTCCGGCTCGTGGTGCTGGAGGCGTTCCAGATCATCCGGGACGTGTGGGGGAAGAAAGACGGCGACCTCCGCGACAAGCTGGCCCTGGATGGGGGGAAAGTGACCGATCAGTTGAAGAAGGAGATTCTGAAGGAGCAGGAATTCCCCGCGATAGCAATCACGAAGTTGGAACGTGCCATTACATTGCTGGAAGTCGAGGAGAATAAGCGGGCCAGTGAACCGAAACGCTGGCAGGCTCACTATGACTATGCTCTGGCCCAGTGTAAGGCCAGAATCGCGTACCTCCAGGAATACAACCTCGCGCTCGGGAATATCCGGACGGAGGTTCTGCCCACGCTCGACCCCAAGAAGGGGCAGGATGGGTACAGGCTGATCTCATCCGACAGGTTGAAGAGCGGCAAAAAGGAACAAATTTACGCCAAGGAGGCGAAAGATCTCTTCGAGAAGATGGCGACCGACTACAAGGGAACACCGTGGGCGGTCCAGGCGAAGCGAGACCGCGAGCGATCCCTCGGGCTCCAGTGGCAGCCGTTCAGCTTCAAGATCGCCGACCAATAGAACATTTTTCTTGGCAGGGTGGCCGGGGTTGAGGTTTTTGAAACCCCGGCGAACCAGCCTGACATTTCATGCTTTGTTTGCAATGATCGAGTATATACTTTTAAATTCGGTTCGTCGCCCCCTTCTGAAATCGCGGAGGAGGTGGTCGAGTTCGGAAGCCTTGCCAGGGTTTCGAAGACTCGACCCCGGCCACCCTGCCGCGGAACCTTGACCAGTGGCATTCTGGCCTCGATGCCGATTGCTTGACGATGATCGCCTTACAGGCAAGCATGACCTGAATGGCATTGTCGAGTCAATCCGACATGCATCCCTTTCAGGGACTCAGGTCAGCGACCGGTATGGACGCAACCGCCACGCCATCGAGGACGATCGGCACATCATGCCCAGGGAGGTAGTCGGTCTGGGTGCCGTAGCTGGGTGGGGAGGCGGCCGGGTCGGGGGCCGTGGACACTTCGATATGCCCATCCACCAGATTGTTGATCCAGTACGTGGGGATACCGACTTTCGCGTACATTCGGCCCTTGACTCGACGGTCAAACAGCAGACTCGAATCGGACACCTCGATGACGATACCCGTGTCGGCTGGCCCCGGGTGCCGTGCCTGGAAAGTCGTGTCGTCCCCCCGCACCAGCGCTGCGTCGGGTTTCGGCTCACTCTCCTGGAACGAAACCGCCGACTGGATACGCACCTCCCACCCGACCAGCCCGAGCCGGATCAGCCGCTTGGTGAGCCTCTGAAGGGCACCATCATGTAGCGGGTTGCGCCTGGGCTTTTCCACGAGATAGCCGTCGAGTAATTCGACCCGATCGCCTTCCATCAGGAGGCCGGCATCGTGCATCGCGTGGTACTCGGCCACGGTGAGTCGCGGTGTACCCAGCGCAGCGAGCCTGTCCAAAAGGTCCGGCGAGGGGAAGACGATCAGGGGCGGCATCGGACACCTCCTTCAGTCCGTTGGTGATACCAGGACCAGGCGCAAAAAGAAACCGCTGGATTGCCCCGCGATTCTCGTCAGAGAGACGGCCGGAACTGACCGACCACGTTCGTGTGTGACGGGCGGCTTGTCCGCCCGTGCGACGCCTTTAGCGAGCGGTGAGTGGAAATCTCCCCGCCTCCCAGGGTTTCGCCGGAAGCCCGGCTCCACCCTGGGCTATTCTCCGCCGACCCTTCGGGGCGAAAACGCAGACCAACTGCTATCCATCACGGCGGGAGATTTTCTGACAGTTCTCGCAGGACGCGACAACATCCCCCGCCGTTCGTTGGCCATCGGCCTCGTTCCCACGCTCCGCGTGGGAATGCCGTCTTCGACGCTCCGCGTCCTGGCCTGAATGGACTGGAGGCGTGATCGGCGATTCGGCAGACGTTGTCCCTGGCGCGTTGCCCCAAACCCGCGGAGCGGGGGAAGAACGGTTCCCACGCGGAGCGTGGGAACCAGGGGTGATAGTGTCGCGTCGAGCGAGAAGTGTCGATTTTCTTCTGCCGGTCGCCTTCACGGGCGGACAAGCCGCCCGTGGCACCCACAATCGTGTGACGCCTTCACGGGCGGGCAAGCCGCCCGTGGCACCCAATCCCACTGGGAGATTTTCTCTCACCAACTGCCTAACCAAAAAGCCCTCAAAATCGCGCACCAGAGGGATCTCACCCTCGGCGGGGGTCACTCTGGGATCTTTCCCACCAGATCAGCCAGTTCCTTCGGGTCGAACATCCGGACAGAGCCGTCGAGCATTGCAATCATGGCCGGTTTCCCATTCGGCCCCCCAAACCCATCCGGGTGGCCGGTCGCGCCGAGCCGTGGGTCGCGAGCGTTCAGCGGGTCACCCCAGGCCCGGAAGTGGGACGACACTTCCCCGGCGAGGATCGTGTTGGAGGTGCCCTCCGGGAAATCGGTGAGCTTTCGCGGGGTGTCGGAGAGCACGACCCGGACATTCCCGGCGTAATGACTGACCCCAAAACCGTGTACCGGCTCCGGAGGGAGGGCCGGGTGGAGGAACACTTTCACGTCTGTGCCCATTGCCTTGGCGTTGTCCGGGTGCGTCCACGGTTTCGCTGGCTCGATTTGCACGAACAAGGCATTCTGATCGAGGTAGGGGAGCAACGCCATTTGCCAGGAGTGGAACGGCCGACCGGTCGCATCAAACTGCGACCGCGGTAACGCCTTTCCGTTGTCGACTACGTCATGGGCTGCAAGGCCCATGTATTTGAGATTGTTGGTCGATTGAGTTCGGAGTGATGGCTCTCGCACGCCGCCGCGGAGGAGCGGCACGCCGTCACCGAGGTGTGGTTCCGGCGACCGGATCAACCAGCCGGTCTGATGGACCGTGCCAGTCATCGCGATTCCGGCCACGAACATCAGCACCACCAACGTGACGAGTTGGAGCGTCCATTTCCAGGGCCAGCGGTGGATGGCAGGGGGGATGGTGGGCTCGTCGGTGATCGGGCAGGGAGTGGATTGTGAGCTGGATGCCGCATACACCCACCGCAAGAAGGCGTGGCCGCCGAAGACCACCCCGAGCAGACAGCCAATGGCGATTGCCACGGCCCCCGGATCGGGGTTCAGTTGTGGTACCACCCGCTTCAGGTACCAGGGCCAGCCGAACGCCAGAGTCAGCGGGATTTCGACGATAAACCCGGCTCCGGCACAGACACAGAAGAGGCTCACACCGCTGAAAGCAAGGACCGAGCCTATCACGACCACGCTCTTAACACTTGCCATCAGCCTCCTCCCAGCGCGAGCAGCGGGGTAAGCTCAGCAGAGGTCAGCCGTTTCACCTCGCCACTCGTGAAGACGACCAGTCGCCCCTCACCGAATAGTTCCGGCTCGCAGGCCAGCACCCGGCCCGGGTCGCGAGCGGTGCGGCCAGGGATGTAGATGTATCGCATTCCTGATGGATGTGGCGTCTTCCACACCTCCGCAGGGATCGCCGGGTCGTTTGCCGGAGGGTAACGACCATCGTGCTGGAGAGCATAGGCAGCAAGTACAGCGTACAGTTCGCTCAGCCTCGCCCGGCGCTCCGCCTCGGTTGGGCCAGAGCGTGGAGCGGGGTTGTCTGGGGCGGGCTTCGCGTCGTCCAGAGTGTAGGTCAGCCCGTCCTTCTTCCACGCTCCGGGGGTCATCAACTCCCGGGCACCGGAGATCATCGTGAGAACCAGGAGGAAGAGGAGTCCCCACAACCCGACGAGCCCGAGCGACTTTGGGTAGCTCAGCCTTGGGAGGCGAGGGAAATCGGTTCGGAGGGCGTTCCAGATCCCGCGGATGATGAGGGCCGAGAGCAGGAACACGCTGAGAAAGAACGAGATGCTCTGGAGCCGCATCGACGCAGCGTCGGTGAGCGTGACGCTGGGCATGCCCGCCACGGCCGAGGTGTTGTCAGTGAGGATCAGCCCGAGGGTGAGCAATGCGGGCCAAATGAGTCGGGCATCAACCATCGGCTAACCCCTGTGGGGGCGGATCGCTGTCATCTTATCACACGTCCCTTGCCCGACGTTGTTTCAGTCGTCAGCAATCCGCCATCTCGCGGATGCGGTAGAGCGTCCCCTTGGTGCGCTCGCCGCCGGGTTCGCCAGCCCGGACGAGTTCCGGTGCCACGTCGTAGCCGGCTTCGCCCAGCTTCCAGCGGAAGACCCGGGCCGGTGCTCGGTCCGGGTCGGTGATCAGGCACACGCCGCCAGGAGCCAGTACCGCACGGAGCAACCCAACGAGCGGATCGACCATCCGCTCTTCGTACATCAGGTCCGACCCGATCACGACCGGGTACTTCCCCTCGTCCGGGGGGCAGCGGATATCGAGCAGCATGGTGCGGAAGGTGTGAAAGCCGTTGAGCCGGGCGTTCGCCGCCGCGAACTCCAGGGCGGTTTCGTCCACGTCGGAGAAAGTGACCGCCATACCCCGTGCGAGCGCAGCGATCCCGGCCAGTCCGAGCCCACACCCGACTTCGAGTACCGGGATCGGCTTCGGGTCTGCGGGCCAGTTCTCCCGGACCACCACTTTCGCCAGCATCCGGGCCGATGGCCAGAGCTGGGTCCAGTATGGAGCATACTGGTCGGCTGCATAAGCCGAGCGCACCCACGGATGGTCGAAGAGTTTGTCGGAGTTGGCAGGGCGATCGATGCGGAACGTGTAATCGTCGATGAAGACCTTGTCCCGGACGATCTCGGGGATGGCTTCCCGCGGGGTGACGTGGAACCGGGCGGGCATGGGTGGAAAAGTGGGTTCGTGGTCCAAGTTTCAAGCGATTACAAGGCGCTGCGCCGAGAGGGGAGTCGGTAGAGCCGATGGAGTGCTGTTCCCTTCCTCCGACACTAAAATGGCGGATCTCCCGCCTCGCGACGACCTATTGACCCTTGGCGACAACGTCCAGATCGAGCCTTGGTAGGGACTGACACCCTGGCACCCTGCGGATCTGGCATCATGCGACCAAGAGAAGGAAATCTCCCACGGTCAAGGGGATCAGTAGGTCTGCGTTTTCGCCCCGAAGGGTCGGCGGAAATTAGCCCAGGGTGCAGCCGGGTTTCCGGCGCAACCCTGGGAAGGTGGGAGATTTCCACACCCCGCTCGCCTAACGGGTGCTGTGGGGTACAACGACCCCCAGGACCGCGACCGGTACGGCCGGGAGCTATGCGCGCCAAAACGGTCGTCGAGGTGAATCCATCAAGCTGGAGGACTGGAATGGGCAAGTCTGTTTCGGAACAACTCCACCGCGTGCTGAAGAAGATCGACCGTCCTGGCTCATTCTGCGTCAGTGGGGGCGGTCCGGCCCCGTTGCCCGGCCTGGTGGTCGAGGGCCTTGACCCGATCGGTCTTCCGCTCACCGCTGCTCAAGCAAAGGAACTGAAAACGCTCTGCCAACAGGCCCCCTACGGTAAAGGTGAGCTGACGATCGTCGATACGAACGTCCGGCAGGTCTGGCAGTTGACACCGAGGCAGTTCACAATCACGAATCCCGACTGGACGCAATTCCTGGCCGAGACCACGCTTACGATTGAACAGGAGTTGGGTCTGGAAGGGCAGAAGCTCGAATGTCATCTCTACAACCTGCTCTTCTACGAACCGGGCAACTTCTTCCTCCCTCACCGCGATGGGGAGAAACTCGACCGAATGGTCGCGACCCTGGTCGTGGTGTTGCCTTCGGTGTTTCAGGGCGGCGAACTCGTGGTCCGGCACGAGGGACAGGAAAAAGTCGTCGATTTCGGCACCCCCCAGCGCAACCCGTTTCACGTCCAGTTCGCTGCGTTCTATGCCGATTGCGAACATGAGGTCCGACCCTTGCGGGAGGGGTATCGCCTGTGCCTCATCTATAATCTCACACTCACGAAATCGAAGAAAACGATCACTGCACCGCGAACGACCGAGAGCATCGACGAGGTCGCGAAGATTCTTCGCTCGTGGTCCGAGGCCGATCCCTCGAAGCTGGCCATTCCACTCGAACACCAGTACACGCAAGACGGTCTCGTGTGGGACACGCTCAAGGGAGTGGATCGCGTCAAGGCCCGGGTACTCAGCGATGCGGCTGGGCGAGCGGAGTGCAAAGCCTTTCTCGCACTGCTGACGTTCGAGGAATCAGGCTCGGCGGAACAGGTCGGCGGGTTTGGGAGGAGGCGTCGTCGGTACTATGACGACGATGACGAGGAAGACGATGCTGATGCCGATGATGGTGAGTACGAGATGATCGAAGTCATCGACTCCAGCCTGACTGCCGAGCACTGGAGTGATGCCGATGGCAACCGGCCCCCGCTCGGCAGGATGGAGGTCGAGCCCGAGGAGATCGTCCCTCCGGAAGCCCTCACGGAGGGGAAGCCCGAGCAAGATGTCGAGGGCTACACCGGCAACGAGGGGCTCACTCTCACTCGCTGGTATCGGCACGCAGCGATCTTCCTCTGGCCGGAATCGCACCACTTCAATGTCCTGTGCGACTGCGGCCTTCAGGGTGCCTCCACGGCTCTGAAAGCGTTGGTCGCGCAGTGGGAAAAGGCCGGCCAAACGGACGCGGAGGGACTCAAGGCCCGGTGTACCGAATTTGCGGCGATCATCATCAACCGGTGGAGCAGGAGCCCGGGCGACCGAGCACCAGAAGCCGGTGTTGCGCTGAGTGCCTCACTGGCAAAACTCGACGACCCGGCCCTGATCCGGACATTCCTGACCCAGGTTGTCGCCCGTGACCCGTCGGTAGAACCCGACAAAACCCTGGCAAAGACATTCGAGCAGCATGGCTGGAAGTCCTTCCAAAATGAGCTGGTGCCCATTTTCGAGAATACGACAGTCGACTCGCTCGAACGAAATGTCCAATTTCTGGAGCACCTTTCTGAGGCCAAAGCGCGGCAGAAGGCCGACTGGCTTGCCCAGTGCCACCTCCTCGCCCAGAAGGTGGTGTCGGCACTCGAAAGGATTGATCGCGAAGGTGCCTCGTCCGACTGGCGGTTGCGGAACGCACGGGCGAAGTTGCTCGCAGGGTTGGCCCGATCGTTCATCTCCATCGAACAGTTTGGGTTGTTGTCGCAAGTCATGGTCCACGCGCTGGATACCCCATTTACGTACCCTCTGATCACGCATATCGAAGCTCTAACGAGTTTGAAGCCCTGGCTGAAAACGCACGTCAAGAAACGCTGTGATGTGATGTTGCAGTGGTTCAGGGCCTGCTGCGAGCGGTTGGAATTACTCACCGAGAAGGAGCCCGCAGCACCAACCGATTTTGCCCGGGACGCTGATGTGTCCTGCAAGTGTGCGGATTGCGCGGAACTCAAGCAATACCTGAAGAATCCGCTCGAAAAAGTGCATCGGTTCAGGATGAGCCAGGATCGCCGCTCGCATATCGAACAAATTGTTCGCACGGACAAGTGCGACGTGGTCCACACCACCGAACGGATCGGGTCGCCACACACCCTCGTTTGCACCAAGACCACCGCCTCGTTTGAAGCGAGGCTGAAGAAGTACCACGAGAATCTCAAGCACCTGGCAACGCTCCGGTCGATCGAAGCGGATTTGCCGGATTGATGCGATGTGCTGTCCGAAACGCCTTTCGGTGAATGCCCAACCGTAGGGACTATTTGTAGGGGCTGTTGGTCTTGGGTACACTGGAGGCTATGCCGGCGCTGCTGGCCATTCCCCGACTCGGGCCGCCTCCTCATGTCGACGCAACGCCAGGCCCCTTTGACCGCCCTGGAATCGGGCGACCGGTTCGAGGTCTATCCGTCGCTCGACGGCCGGACCTTGACCTTGCCGGAAATCGTTCTGGAACTGGATCAGCCGATCGATCAACTGATCGGCCAGGATGATCGGCCCCGACGCTTTCAACTGGCCGACTCCTTCACCTCCCTGGAGCTGGCACAACCGCTCTCCCCGCTGCCGACCGGCACCGACTCGCTCTGGCTGGAATTCCGGGAGCCCGGCCGATTCCAGTTGATTGTTCAGCAAGAAAAGCCACCCGACTCGACCTTGGAAGTCCCCGCCGAACACGGAGTCCGGCTCACACTCAGCCCGGACGACCAGACGTTCTTGCGATCGGCCCCGAGCCAGCGCGCCACTCTCCCGCTCTTTGAGCTGGCCCGCGAGGCGGCCCAACTCAGCACCAATGCCGGATTCGACCGTCTGATCTGTTTGCCTCTGGTCCGCGACATGGAGTTGCTCGATCACCAGATCCGCACGGCCAAGACGGTGCTCCAGCGGTTCCGCGGCAAAGCGCTGCTGTGTGACGAGGTCGGCCTGGGCAAAACTATTGAGGCTGGCCTGATCGCGGCCGAACTGAGAATGCGTGGCCTGATCCGCTCGACCCTGGTCCTGGTGCCCCCCTCGCTCATCGAACAGTGGCAGGGCGAGATGCGCCGGAAGTTCTCGTTCGAGCTGATCAGCCACGACGACCCAGCCTTCCGCGAGCGCGGCACCGCCGCCTGGAACGAATTCGATCACGTCATCGCCTCCATCCATACCGCCAAGCGCGAACCGCACCGCTCGGCGATCACGGGCCGCCACTGGGATCTGGTCATTGTGGATGAGGCTCACCACCTGCGCAACCGCAACACCCAGACCTGGCGACTCGCCAGCGAACTCCAGAAGCAATACGCCCTGCTACTCACCGCCACGCCTGTCCAGAATAACCTGGAGGAGCTGTTCAACCTGGTCACACTTTTGGAGCCGGGTCTGTTACGTACAGCCAAGCAGTTCCAAAAACAGTTCGTCGACAAAAAGGACAAGCTGACACCCCGCAACCTCGACGAACTGCACCGACTCCTGGCCGAGGTGATGGTGCGCAACCGGCGGTCGACAGTTGGCCTCCGGTTCACGCGCCGCTGGGCCAGGACCGAGCGGCTCGTGCCGGCCCTGCCCGAGCAGAAACTGTACGAGGCGGTGGCGGCCTTCGTCCGACCGCACCTGCGCAAAGAGGGCAAGGGTGTTTTCTCGCGGATGGCCCTGTTATCGCTCCAGATGGCGCTGGGCAGTTCCAGTCAGGCCGCGGCCAGCACCCTCGGCAAAATGGCCGAGACGCCGAAGTTAACGGCCGACGACCGGCAGACCCTACTGGATCTGGCCACTCAGGCCAGCCAGCAGCAGGAGAGTGCCAAGGTCAACCGTCTGCTCCAGTTACTCAACGACTTCCCCGACAAAATGGTCCTGTTTACGCAGTTCCGCGCCACGCAGGAGGTGTTGCAAAAGCGACTGACCGAAGCCGGGCACACGGTGGCGGTCTTTCACGGCGGGCTCTCGCGGCTCGGGAAGGAGGCCGCGATCAACGAGTTCCGCGGCCCGGCCCGGCTCCTGGTCGCCACCGAATCGGGCAGCGAAGGTCGCAACCTCCAGTTCGCGCACGCCCTGTGCAACTTCGACCTGCCGTGGAATCCCATGCGGATCGAGCAGCGTATCGGTCGACTGAGCCGGATCGGCCAGACGCGGGATATTGAAATCTTCAACCTGGTGACAGCCGGCACAGTCGAAGAGGCGGTGCTGCATTTACTCCAGGCCAAGTTGAATCTGTTTGAGCTGGTGATTGGTGAGATCGACATGATTCTCGGCAACCTGGAAGAGGAGCGGGAGTTCGAGGATATGGTGGCCGATCTGTGGGCGGAGTCGGACGACATGAGCGAGTTCCGCCAGCGCATGGAGAATCTGGGCGACCGCTTGCTTCAGGCGAAAGTGGCGTACCAGGAGCAGCAGGCCCACGACAACAAGATCTTCGGCGACCGCTTTACTCCCGATCAGTGATCGCCGATTTCTCCTTCTTCCTACCCACGAACCGGGAGGAATGAAGCCGCTTGGCGGATGTACGAGGAGGGGATTTCGTGGACGGTACGGCTTCAAACGTGGCGTCCGGGGGTTCGCCTCTGGAGCATTTCCTGCGCGAGTACCTGGACAAGACCGGCGGGGTCTGGGACGAAGTGGAGCCGCAAGTCTACGATGTGGCGCTGCCGGACGGCACGGAATTACCCACGGGTCGCGGCAGCGACAGCGGCGTGGTGCGGCTCACATTCGATCCGGAGGCCCTGCCGGAACACCCCTCGGCCCAGTTGGTCAGTTTCGGCACGCCTCTGGTGGACCGGCTGCTCAACGACGCTCTCCAGCGCGGCCGGGCCGGGCAATTCTACATGGTCGGGCTGAACCTCCAACCGCACGACCTGCCAGCCCGTCTTCGCCGCAGCCTCCAGGTCGCGCCGGCAACAATTCAGGTCGATCGCGTCCGGGCTCTGCATTTCCCGCAGGTGGTGTTCTGGTTCCAGGCAGCGTTCGTCAGTGATCAGAAGGAGCAGATCGTCTTACCGGTGGCGGTCGACCTGCATTACGGTCGCGAGGTACGGCACCGCGACGAACTGCTGGATCCGGCCCGACTGGCGGAACGCCCGTCGCCCCCATTGCCGTCGGCCCGAGCGTCGAGCCTGAACTCCGGCTACCGCCTGGCCCGGGGGCAGATCTTGCGGAGCGTCGCTGCGCTGGCCAACAGCCGGGGCCGCGAGCTGGCCGAGCGGTGCGACATCCAGATCTCACGCCTCAACCAGTATTATGCCGACCTCCGGACCGAGTTGAGCGAGCAGAAACGACGGGCTCACAATGCCGAGGAGGCGGCCACCCGTCACACCGAGCGCCTGGCCGCCCTGGCCCGCGAGGAGCAAACCCGGGCGGCCGAACTGCGGCAGAAAAGCGTGCTGCATGTGGATCTGCGCTTGTTGCAACTGTTGCGCATCGAGCAACCCAAGCTGCTGGTGACGGTCGTACTTTCGGCACCGGACCACACCCCGGGACGACTGGAGGCCGTGTGGGATCCGCTACTGGAGGTTGTGGAGGCGGTGGCCTGCCCGAACTGCGGCAGGCCGAGTTACGAGTTCACACTGAGCAAGTTCGGCCAGATTGGCTGCGGGTCGTGTAAAGCGACCCTGACCAGCGGGAGGCCCCCGAAGCGATGAGGGATGGTCGGTGGAAGGAGCGAAGCTCACGGAGTTGCGGACCGTTCCCGAAGCCTGCCTTCTAAACGTCCGGCCAGAGGGTTGTAAATCCGTTTCCAAATGGCCAAGATACCCGGCAGAGATCGACCCCCTCGGGAGGCCCCAGCATGATCCGATCCGTGACATTTGAAAATTACCGAGGGTTTCGCCGCTTTGAATTGCACGATCTCGGGCGGGTTAACCTGATTGTGGGCACAAACAACGCTGGGAAGACGTCGGTGCTTGAAGCGGTGTACCTGCTCGAAGCAACAGGCGATTTCGGATCGATTTGGTCGACCCTTGTCCGACGCGGGGAAGACTTCGAGGAACGCGAAGAGGGTCGCGTTCTCAGGCAAGTCGACATTCGCCGACTCTTTCACGGGCACGACCTGTCGAACGGTAGCCGTTTCCGGATCGAGGCAATAACGGATCGGGGGCAAGACGAGTTCTCGGCGATCGTCAACGAGTCACCGCAGAAGCCCGATATCGGTTCGCCAGGATTATTCGATCAATTCGACCCGACCAGTGAGCCAGAGTTTGTATCGCGTGCGTCCTGGCTGGACTTACACTGGGTGAACGGGCAGACCGGATCTGGCGTGAATGCGCAGGTCGGCCTGACACGCAGAGGAGGGGTGTCTACGGAGGGAGTGCAGACAATTAGCCTCGTGGGTAGGCAGCGAGTGCCGATTCGTTTCATCACGGCGGCCTCGCTGTCACCAGATACGGTGATCGACCTATTTGAGGAAATCGTCCTTACCCCGTCTGAAGAATTCGTGATTGATGCCCTCCGCATCATTGAGCCATCAATCGAACGGATCGCGACCAGCGGAACCGATCGCAGGCGCACCACATCTAGCAGTAGGGTCGGCTACCGGGGTGGGCTACTCGTCAAGTGCCAGGGCGTTCGGGATCGTATCCCGATCGGTAGCATGGGTGATGGGATTTGGCGGATACTCGGATTGGCGCTGGCGTTGGCAAGCACGGAGGGCGGGATTCTTCTGGTAGACGAGATCGATACAGGTCTGCACTACAGTGTGATGGAGAACATGTGGAAACTCGTGAGCCAGACGGCGAAGCGGCTCAAAGCTCAGGTTTTCGCCACCACACACAGCCGCGACTGCTACGAGAGCCTGGCGGCCATCAGCCGCGACACCGTCTCCAAGAATAGTGAGATCACGATCCAGCGGATCGAGCGTGGGAAGGATCGCTCGGTCGCGTACTCCGAACAGGAAATCATCGCTGCCGCTCGCAGACACACCGAGGTCCGGTAGCCATGCCGAATCCGAACCGCCTACTCGTTGAGGGGGACGAGGACAAACGCATCATCCCCCAGTTCATGGAGTTCTTTATCCCCTGGGGGAATACTCCGAAGACTTGGCCCGTCGAGATCGTGGCCTACGACGGGATTTCGGACATGCTCAAGCCGGGGAACATCAGCGTTGAGCTGAAAACCTCCGGCTTGAAGGCCCTGGGTATCATTGCGGACGGCAATTCCGACCCGAAGGAGCGGTGGCGACAAATCCGCGAACATGCCGAACCCGAACTGCCTACGATCCCAACGGACCTTCCCCCGACCGGTCTCATCCATGTCAGCCCCGACGGTCGGCGGTTCGGGGTCTGGCTCATGCCCGACAACGTGTCGACGGGAATGATCGAAACGTATCTGGGCCTTTTTGTCAAGGACACGACCAAAGGACTTTGGGCATTCGTTCAAACGCATTGTCGGGACGCGAAGGCCAACCATGACGCCCCGTACAAGGACGTCCACTTCGACAAAGCACAGATTCACGCCTGGCTGGCGATTCAAGATCCGCCCGGTTGCCAACTCCATGTCGCTGTACTGGCAAAGGTGCTTCAGCCGACCTCTCCTCTGGCTGATCCGTTTGTGAAGTGGTTTCGGGATCTTTATCAGTTGTAATTCGTCCAGCCTTATTACTTTCAGGCTTCTCGCGCCGCACCCTATGCCAAACGATGCCGCAGTCGAGATGTTACCCGCGTCCGAACCCGGCGTTAAAAGAACTATCCGGATGGTACGAAAGCCGTGCTGAACCCATGACATCCCCATTGCGTAATTCTCTGTTTTGTAGGGAGTTAGCTGCGGTGCCCTCCTCCATCGACCCGTTCATCCACATGATTTCCCGGACCACTGGCGACTACCTGCAGATGGCCGGGCCTGTCCCCACTCTCCTTCCCGTGGGGCTGTTGCTGAGAGCCGTTTCCTGCGAGAATAGCAGTATGTGGAGGGCCGCGCAGAAGTCGTTGGAACGGTAGCGGCCGAGAATTCCAAGACGAGCAGCGGCAGACCCGATTGTCTCTGGTGGATCGACAGGCGGGAAACCAAGTTGGTGAAGATGCGGGCTGAGTTCGAGCAGTACCAAAAGGAACCCAAGCGGTGAAGTGATGTGACCCACGCGAAAGGAATGGGACCATGAGTTCGCTGCTGTTGAAGGGTGTCATCCGTAATGGTCGGGTGGAAGTTGATGAACCGATCGACCTACCGGAGGGAACCGAGGTCGTGGTCACCTCCAGGACGACCGGTCCCGATGACGACCCAGTACCGCCCGAAGAGATCACCCGCGTCCTGGCGGCGATGCGCCGGTTGCAACCTTTGGAAATTCCCGACGACGTTGGAGCCGACCTTGATGCCTGGGAGCGCAAGCTCAACCAACACGGTATCGACAACACCGACACGGGCATCGAGGACGTGTTCCGATGACTCGCTTCATCCTCGAACGGCGACCTCGCGGCTGTCCCCGGGTTGACCGTTGAGAACTGGGCGGGGACGGTCTGAATTGGTGCAAGTAACACATAATCTCATGAGGCAATTCAATGCCAGCCTACATCGACCCGCACCATTTTTATGACTGGAACCGCAGTTAAGGCATGGTGGGGGAAGGGATTTACGTCGAATCACGGCGAAACTGGAACGGGGAGAATCGGCTTTATTTTCTACCGTTTCCACGAAATTCGGCACTTACTGGGCATAATTAAATTCAGACAGCAAAAGGTGGAAATGCCATGCCAGGAACGACAGATGCCACATTTGACCGTGACAGACTCGCGCGGTGGTATGCGCAACGCCACCTGGAGACAGATACGGGGGTCGAGCGCATCTTCTTTCTGCCTACGAACGCGCCGCCCCGTGAGATCCGCTTTTTGGAAGTCAACCGAATGATTTCGGAAATGACCCCTCCCGAACCCATCGACTTCGGCGTAGATATCGGGAGCGCCGAAGCCCACACGCTCTATGTCCTGGACGTTACCCCTTCTCAGTGGGATGCCATCCAGAGGCAGGAGCTACCCCTTCCAACTGAGTGGACTCTTGAGGGTATTCAAGAACTCGGCGGGCGATGACAGCTCATGAACGATGCACAAAAGCTCTGGTGGAGGCAGGCACAGTCCGACCTCGCGCTATACATCCAATTGCGTCGCGCTGGCGCCCACGAATGCCATGTGCTGCATTATCTCCAGATGGCGACGGAGAAAATCAGCAAAGCGTATCTCTGGCGCTCAGGACACGCACCCCCAAAAAGTCACACTGGATTTATCCGCTTCTTAAAGGCCCTCCTTGACCGCCGTGCTGGAGAGTTGGAGTGGATTGCTAAGACTTTGGGATTTGGACGCCGAGAAGACTTGGACAAATGGGTGTCCAGCGTGCAAATATTGGCTTACTCACTACAGAATATTGCGCCCGCCGAAGCCAGAAACGGGCCGAATCCTGAGTATCCGTGGCCGCACGAAGCCCCTGTTCATTGTCCATCTGACCACAAGTTTGCCTTATGGAGCCAACTGCTTAATACTGGTCAGGGTCGCAAGATGATGGAATTCATTCAGCGTGCCATCAGCTGCTTTGATGCTTACGCATAGCAAAACCCCAGATCATCGACCGTACGAACTGGAGGGGCCGTAAATCTAGCCCAGGACTCGGCAAAGAACGAATCGCAAAGCCTTTAAAATAAAGGACTTGTATCTATGTCTTTCTACATCGATCCGCACATCCACATGATTTCCCGCACCACCGACGACTACCAGCGGATGGCTTACGCCCAGTGTGCGGCCGTCAGCGAGCCGGCGTTCTGGGCGGGATTCGACCGCGGCACTGCCGCCGGGTTCCACGACTACTTCCGCTCCCTCACCGACTTCGAACCCCGTCGCGCGGCCCAGTTCCATATCCGCCACTACTGCTGGCTCTGCATCAACGCCAAGGAGGCCGAAAACGTCACGCTCTCCCGCGAAGTCATCGCCATGATCCCCGAATTCCTCCATATGCCCAATGTCCTCGGGATCGGCGAGATCGGCCTCAACAAAAACACCCGAAACGAAGCCACCGTCTTCCAGGAACACCTCGACCTTGCCGCCAAGACCGACGAACTCATCCTCATCCACACCCCCCACCTGGAGGACAAGTACAAGGGCACCCGAATGATCGTCGACATGCTCAAGAACGACCCCCGCGTGAAGCCCCACCGGGTCTGCATCGACCACGTCGAAGAACATACCGTCCGGCTTGCCCTCGATGGCGGCTTCTGGTGCGGGATGACCCTATATCCAACCACCAAGTGCACCCCCGCCCGTGCGGTCGACATTATCGAGATGGTTGGCACCGATCGCATCATGGCCAACTCGGCCGGGGACTGGGGGAAGTCGGACCCGCTCGCTGTCCCGGAGTTCATTCAGGAGATGAAGCGGCGCGGGCACTCCGAAGCCGATATCCGCAAGGTGGTTTACGACAACCCGCTCGCCTTCTGGCGGCAAGCGAACAACTGGAAGGAGTGGCCCCCGGAACCCAGCCGCAACGGGACCGCCACCCCGCAAACGGCCAAGGCGGGGTATTGAAAGAACCTAACCCCCCAACCCCATTCCCTGGAAAGGAAGGGGGCAGACTGGGAACCTAACCCCCCAACCCCATTCCCTGGGAAGGAAGGGGGAGTCGGATCAGAACCTAACCCCCCAACCCCCTTCCCTGGGAAGGAAGGGGGAGTCAGAAGGCAGTTTGACTCCCCTTTGCCTTTGGGAGAGGGGTTCTGTCCGGTGGTCCTTCTGATTCTCGCTCGTCGATGTCCGACCCGAACTCCTGACCCGGGGACTCACGATGACCGAGGACGAGTTCTGGGACCATATTCGGGCGAGTCGCCCGCGCCTGTACGACGCGGAAGACCACGTCGAACGGCTCACCGCCCGGTTGGCCGAGCTGCCCGCCGAAGAGTGCCTGGATTTCCAACATTTGTGGGCGACAGTGAGCCATCGGGCCTACCGGCAGGATCTGTGGGGGGCCGCGTACCTCATCAACGGCGGCTGCTCGGACGATGGGTTCGTTTATTTCCGCGACTGGCTCATCCTTCAGGGCCGGTCGGTGTACGAGGCCGCAATCGCAGACCCCGACACGCTCGCCGAGATACTCAATGGGGAAGACGAGGTAGAGTGCGAGTGCGTTCCGGGATTGTCCGCCTGGTTCGCTGCGACGCAGACAGTACCGGACGACGCCGGATACGAGAGCTACGATCGGGCGATGAGGTTCCGTCACCCCAACACCCCGCCCCTACCGGAACTCGCCCCGGAGTGGGACTTTGACAACGAAGCCGAGATTCGTCGGCGGTTTCCACGGCTTGCCTCGATGTACTTGGGCGAAGACGAGGAGGAGGACGAATGACTCCAGTCGACCTGGCCCCCACGGAGACCGACCTCGCGCTGGCGAACGGACGCGCACCCGATCGCACGCCGTACGACCCGGAAGCCGAGCAACCGGAGTTCCTCTTCGAGGTACTCGATGGCTTTATTGTGAGGAAGACCGTCGGCGCCAATGAGATCGTTCTGGCCAATACCCTGAACCGGCATCTCGCTCCGTTTGTGGTCGCGCAGGGGTTGGGTCGGGCATACGTTGAACTGGGGTACGAACTGCCTGGGGGTGGACCGCGGCGGAAGCCGGACGTGTCGTTCCTGTCGGAGGGGCGGTGGCCGCCGAGTCGCCCTTTCCCGCCTGGTGATTTCGTCCCAGTCGTGCCCGAACTGGCCGTTGAGATCGTCAGCCCGCACGAGCTGGCATTCGTCATGTTCTCGAAGGTCGAGCAGTACTTCCGGGCCGGGGTGTCGGCCGTGTGGCTCGTCGTCCCACACACGAAACGGGTGTATTGCTTCACATCGCCCACGGACATTCGCGTCCTCTCCCCAACGGACGATCTGACCGGTGGCCCGGTCGTACCGGGGTTCCGGATGCCGCTCACCGAGTTGTTCCCGACCGACCCACCGGCTATCACACCCTGAAGACGTTCGGTGGGATACCCCACCGAGTCTGGAACCGGTCGAACGTCCCACGCCCGACAACCCGCCGCGGAGGTGACGTGATGGAGTGGAAACGCTTCTGGAAAATCCTCGATACGGCCTATCGTGACGATGGGCCGGACCATTTCGAGGCACTGAAGGCCGAGTTGGACCAACTCCCCTGGTTCGATGTGATCGCGTTCCAGGCCCGCTTCGATGAAGCGATTGCAGCGGCCAACACCATCGACCTGTGGGGCGCTGCGTACCTGATCAATGGTGGGTGCTCGGACGACGGGTTCCGCGACTTCCGGGCGTGGCTGGTCGCCCGGGGGCGTCACCCCTACGAGGCCGCGCTCAAGAACCCGGACTCACTTGCCGATGTGCTCGACGGGGATCCGGTCGACGGGTTCGGACTCGATGCCGCCGCCGTGCGGGTTTACGAGGCCAAGACCGGGATGAGCGACTTTTATGAGCGGCTGGATCGCGAAGAAAAGGATCTCCCTCCACCTCCTCCCGAGGGCATCGACTGGGATTTCGAGGACGAAGCCGAGATGAAGAAGCGGTTTCCAAAGCTCTGCCATCTGTACCTGATCCCCCCGGAGGAGGCGGAATGATCCGGCCACTCGAACTTGCCCCACCTGGTGTCGGCGATCCCGACTCGCTCTACGAGGTTGTTTTCGGCCGGAAGGTGGTGAAACCGATGGGGACTTACGAGAACGTCCTGGCCGGGTTACTCTTCAACACGCTCTGCAACCATGTGGCCGCACATGGTCTCGGGCGTGCGGTCATTGATGTCCTGTTCGACCTCCCCACGGTTGAGAACGACCGCCGCCCGGACGTGGCGTTCGTGTCCTTTGCCCGGTGGCCTGCGAACCGTCGCCCCCCGAGTGTGAACGCCTGGCCGATGGTGCCCGAACTGGCCGCCGAAGTCGTCAGCCCCACCGACCACCTTGTCGACGTGATCGAAAAGGTGGACGAGTATTTTCGGGCCGGAGTCGGGATGGTGTGGCTGGTACTCCCCCGACAGGAGCGAGTGTACAGCTATACTTCCCCCACGAGCCTCCGCATTCTGTCGCGGGGGGATGACCTGAGCGCCGATCCGGTGGTGCCCGGCTTTCGGCTTCGGCTCGCCGACCTGTTCCCACCCCCGGATGACCCCGCTTCC
Source organism: Gemmataceae bacterium (assembly GCA_003136315.1). Taxonomy (GTDB): domain Bacteria; phylum Planctomycetota; class Planctomycetia; order Gemmatales; family Gemmataceae; genus Urbifossiella. Next base: position 22,058 of record PLDW01000442.1, read on the forward strand.
TGATTCACATCCGGAGAAGCCGCCCATGTTCGCGGACCCTGAGACCCCACTTGATCCTGGTCCAGCCCGGACAGTGGTGGCCGCGCCAATGGTGCCACTCGCTGACGGCACCCCCACGACAGCGCTGAGCCAGTCTCACCCGGTCTTCCCTACAACCATTGCGTTGAGTACGGGGCCGGGACTCGCGCAAGAGACACGGGATTTGCTCCGCTATCGCCTGCGGATTTGCTCCTGGGCTGCCATCGTCGCCTCGTTCGCGCTGCTCGTGCTGGGCTTTCTCCTTGGGCAACGAGATCGAGCAGATGTGGCCGACGGCGCGGTCTACCCGAATATGGGCCTCCTGCTCGTTGGACTCATCTCGCTTGGTCTGTTACGGAGGCGGCCGAGCCTCCGTCAACTTCGGGCCATCGAGTTGTTGCTGTTCGGGTCGTTGTCGATCATGGCAGGAATCCAGCGATACAGTGGGTTCATGACGTTGCCCCCAGATTCCCCAAATTTGGACTACCAAAAAGTTGCTGTGCTACACGCAAATACGTTAAATAATATTCTTGTATTTTTCATTATTATGTATTACGGATTACTGATTCCGAACACGCGATCTCGGGGTCTGGCAATTGTTGTCGGGATGGGCATTGTCCCGCTTGTGGCCATTCTCGCGGCTGTCGCGACCAACCCTGGCATCCGTCCTCACGCCCCGTACCTGCTCCTGCTGACTTCACTGGGAGTGTGCATTGCAGGAACCGGAGCGGTATTCGGAGCCAGCCGGATCAGTCAACTGCAACGACAGGCGTTCGAGGCCCGCCGCGACGCCCAGCAGGTCGGAGCGTACACGCTCAAACGGAAGCTCGGGGAGGGTGGAATGGGGGAGGTGTTCCTCGCCGAACACCGGTTGCTCAAACGACCCTGCGCAGTCAAGTTCATCCGCCCGGAACTGGCCGCCGACCCGTCCACTGCCGCCCGTTTCGAGCGGGAGGTCCGGGCGGTGACTGGGCTGAGCCACGTCAACACTGTGCGCGTGTACGACTACGGTCGGGCCGATGACGGGTCGTTCTATTACGTCATGGAGTACCTTGACGGACCGGCTCTCGACCGACTCGTCAAGGACCACGGTCCGCTCCCTCCCGGCCGGGCCGTCTATCTTCTCCGGCAGATCTGCGGTGCCCTGGCCGAGGCCCACGCTGCCGGGTTGGTCCATCGCGACCTGAAGCCGGGGAACATCCTGGTGGCAACGGTCGGAGGTCAGCACGACGTGGCGAAGTTGCTTGATTTCGGTCTGGTCCAGGACGTTGGGGCAACCGCAGCCGACGGGCGTCTGACCCGGACCGGAACCGTGTTGGGGACGCCCTCGTATCTGTGTCCGGAACAGGCCGGGGGAGAGCAAACAGACGCCCGCGGCGACGTGTACAGTCTCGGAGCCGTCGGATTTTTCGCCCTGACGGGCCGCCCGCCATTCGAGGGCATGACGGTCGGAAAGTTACTCGCTGCCCACCTGACCCAAACGCCCCCGCTCGTCAGTGACATTCGGGACGGTGTTCCGGCCGATCTCAGCGCCGTGATTGCCCGCTGCCTCGCCAAGATCCCGGGGGAGCGATTCCAGAGCACAACCGAACTGGATACTGCCCTGGCCGGATGCGCGTGTGCAACCGGCTGGTCCGCCGCCCACGCCGCCCGGCTGGCGACTGCCGTTCCCCCACCCACCGATCCGGCCGACCCAGACCGCACCCGAACCACCATTCGCACATGACGTACTTCCTCGGAATCGAAACGTCGTGCGACGAGACTGCCGCGGCGGTGTTCACCGACGACCTCACGGTCCTCTCCAGTGTCATCGCGTCCCAGACTGATCTTCACGCTCGGTTCGGGGGGGTGGTGCCCGAGATCGCCTCGCGAGCCCATCTGCGGAACCTTCTGCCCGTGATCGATGAAGCTCTATCGCGGGCCGGGATAGGAACCGCAGACATCGGGTGCGTGGCGGTCCATAACACCCCCGGGCTCGTCGGAGCGCTCCTGGTCGGTGTCTCCGCAGCGAAGATGTTGAGCCTTGGGCTCGGAGTGCCGCTGGTGGCCGTCAACCATGTTGCCAGCCACATCTTTGCCTGCCGACTGGCGGCCGGACGGGACATTTACCCGTGCCTCGGACTGGTGGTGAGTGGGGGGCACACCGCCCTGTTCCGCTGTGACAACGCTCTTTCGATGGACCTCGTCGGGGGAACCCGGGACGACGCTGCCGGGGAGGCATTCGACAAGGTGGCTGCGATCCTCGGGCTCGGCTTCCCCGGCGGGCCAGCGGTCGAGCGGGAAGCCGCCGCCGGCGACCCCAAGGCGTATGCGTTCCCCCGGGCTTTCCTCGACGATGCGCGGCTCGAATTCAGCTTCAGTGGGCTCAAAACCGCCGTTCTGTATGCCTGCCACGGGCAAAACGTGGCGAAAGCGATCCCACCCCCGGCAGGCCAGAAACGGGCCGATCTCGCAGCAAGTTTTCAGGCCGCGGTTGTCGATGTTCTGGTAACGAAGTGCAAACAGGCTCTGCGAAAGACGAGCTTGGCTCGATTGGCAGTCGGCGGTGGGGTATCAGCGAACAAGGGATTGCGTTCGGCTCTGGAGGCGATGTGCGAGAAGGAAGGGGCAGAACTGTTCATCCCACCACTCAGCCTGTGTACTGATAACGCTGCGATGGCTGCCCTTGCAGTGGAAAAATGGAAGCGGAGCAAGTTCGCAACACCCGATCTGGATGCCGAACCAAACTTCCTGTGAAGGCGGTAACAGTGTTCCGAGGGGACCAGGCCCTGGCTCGGGGCTGATCAGTCCCGACTCTGCGGGCGGGGGGCGACCGGCCCCACCAGCACGACCAGAGCGAGAAGGGCCACCCCGAAGGGGCGGTGCGACTCGATTCCGATTGGCGCGAATGCCTCTCTTGGCACGAGTTGGACCGCCAGCAGGCCAACCACCGCCCAGCCCCGTAGCCGCCACCCGCAGGCGAAGAGTTCCCGCGACCACGGAACGACCAGCATCAATGTCACCAGTTCGTACGCAAGTACCTGAGAACACACCAGCCCACCGATGGCTGCGGCACTCGCTGCCCACGCTGCGGAGGGCTTTTCACCACCCGCAGCCGACCGCCCGAGCACCAACCCCAGCCACACCAAATACCCCGCCAGGGTGGTCGTGGCGGTTAACTCGATCACCGGCCCGCCGAGGGAGATCACCAACCGGTTCCAGCTTGTGATCTGCGTGTTCTCGGCGGCCTGGTTGAACACCACCGCCTTGTGGCCGGACCCGAGGAAATCCAGATACTCACGGGCGAACAGCGGCGACCCGCCAGCGATGAGACAGCCAGCCAGGTTCAACCCGACCACCACCCCGGCGACAGCCGCCGCCCGCTTCCATCCCCCGAGATACCACGCCAGCGGAAGCAACGGCAGGGCAAGGTGCGGTTTGACGAACGGGATCGCCCACAACACCGCACCGGCCACTGGGCGGCCCCGCTCAAATAACCACTGACCGGCTGCCACACACCCTGCGAATAGGAGGGAAGTCTGGCCAACCACGACCGTCGCCACGACGAGCGGGTTGAGCAATAAAATGAGCGGGACAAAAACCCCGACCAGCGAGGGTGCGTCCGGCGGAGCAAAGGTCCGGGTGAGTTGCACCACTCCGATCGCGGAGAGCCCCACAACGATCGCCCACAGCACCTTCGCTGTCGGGTAAGGGACGACTGCGAATGGAGCGAACACCGGGATCGCACCCGGTGGGAGAAAGTACCCACAGTTCTCGATGAGCGTCTCGTCTGTGAATTGCGTTCCGACCAGATCCCGGATCTTTTCGGCGTTGTAGGGAGACTCACCCCGAAGGCCGATCGTCGCACCGGCCCTGTAGATGAAGAAATCCGGGAAATTATTCGCGGCCAGCGCCTGGTACAACACGAAAGCGGTGAGCAAGACCACCGCCACGAGCGGGCTGACTCGCTGCAATCGGTCCCACGGCCCCGCCACAGGCTCAGGACGGGGCAACGTGCCAGCCCCCCCTTCCTTTGCAGAGACGCGGACGGGTGGATTCGGTTGGTCTCGTTCACCCACCGAATGTCTCCGGCAAAAGGAGCGAAGCTGGGCTTTGCAGGTGTTTGATCACCGCGTTGCCGAACGCTGCGCCGACCGCTCCATCCACGATCCGGTGATCGAACGAAAACGACAGATACACCATGTCGGCCGGCCGGACGTTTCCGTGATCGTCGTAGACCGGCCTCTTGACGACTTTCCCAACCCCCATGATACCGACTTCCGGATGATTGATGATCGGAGTGGAGATCAGACCACCGATCCCACCGACCGAAGTGACGGTAAACGTCCCACCCTTGAGATCCTCACGCCGGATCTGGCCGCTGCGAGCATCTCCGCTGAGCCGTTCGATCTCGGTGGCGACCGCTGAGAGATCTTTCTGATCCGCGTTCCGGATGACGGGGACGATCAGACCGGTTGGAGTCGCGACCGCGATTCCGACATGATACCGGTCGAGCAGGATCACCTCCCCGGCCGCCGGGTCGAATGTGCTGTTCACGATCGGCACCGCCTTCAGCGCCCGGGCCACCGCCTTCACCACGAATGCGAGGTACGTGAGCTTCACCCCGGTTCGGGCGAGCGGGTCGCGCAGTTGATGCCGAACCCGGACCAGATCGGTGAAATCACACTCGTCGATGTACGAGTAGTGGGGGATTTGCCGCTTGGCCTCGACCATGTGCTCGGCGATCTTGCGGCGGAGTCCAACGAGTGGGACGCGGGTTCCAGCGATTCCGAAGTCGAGTTTTGGGGAGTCCGCCAGCCGAGTCGAAGGAGCGGCCGTGTTACCGTTCCCCGAGCGGGCGGCCAGAAACGGGGAGAGGTCGTCGAGCAGGATGCGGCCATGCGGACCCGACCCGTGGACCCGGGCGAGGTCGACCCCAAGTTTCCTGGCGAGCATCCGGACCGACGGGGCAGCCGGGGGCAGTTTCAGAGACGCCAGTGAGGCGACCAGAGCGGGTTGGCCATTGGCTGGCGTCGATTCCCTCGCCGGTTGGGAGGATGTCGACGCCAGGGCGGTTTCCTCCCCCTTCGGTTCCGGGGGTGTGGGGCGTGAGGGGAGCGACCGACCATTCCCCTCCTTTTCGGACAAAGTGGCCGTTGGGATGGAACCCACCGCAACTGGTTCTCCGATCGGCGTGTACGTGAGCACCACCTGGCCGACCTGGACCTTTGCTCCAGGAGTGGCGCTGAGGGTGGAAATTGTCCCGGCGAACGGGGCCGGGACTTCCATTGTCGCCTTATCGGACAGCACTTCCATCAGACCGTGGCCGCGGCCCACCGACTCTCCGGGCCGGACGAGCCAACGGACCAACTCGACCTCGTAGAGCCCTTCACCAAGTTGCGGGAGAGGAAAATCCATAATGCGGGCTCCGATCGCTGGGGCGTGCGGCAGATGGAAACGTACCCGCCATCCAGACCGCAGTCAATTCGTGCTTGAGGACCAGTGGAGAGAACCTAACCCACCGGCCCCCTTACCTGGAAAGGAAGGGGGAGCAGATCCCGTCAGGTTCGGAGCCCCTCTCCACTTGCCGAGGGTTTGCTCCGAGGGTCATCAGAACCACTCCTTGTTCCGCCCCGGGTCGTTCCCGGCGGATTCGTCGTCGGACATGGTAGGGTATTGTATTCCCTCGATCACGCCGATCACCCCTATACCACTCCAGAAGACCCGGAAGCCCACCGGAGTCGCAGTGGACCCTTGCTACTGGTCCCTTGGATGAACTTGTGGATGCCAAACGCGTCGAGCAAATCGCCTTCTTCTTCTTACGGATGGCCACACAGTTGCAGAGCGATTCAACTTGCGCGGTAGTGGGCGGTCAGCGGCCGTAGCGGATAACGTCTGTCACCCGCACCCGGCTGTTGGCCTCATTGACGTGGAAAGACACCTTCAGGAGCGGTGGGAACGCGACCCGGTAGCCGCCGACCCGGGACTCGCCTACGTCCAGCGGGTCGGCCGCGAGTTGGGCGTTGAACTCTTCCACACCGGCGGCCATCCGCTCCCGTTCCGACGCATCCGCAGTAACGTAGATGTCGGCCAATCGGTCGAGGAGTAATGATTTCCAGATGACAGTGTACATCAAGGCTGTCTCCGCAATTCGCGGAGCCGGGCATTTACCTCCTCAGCCGAGACCCAACCCTCCGGATCGTTGAGCCGACGGTCCATCTCCTCGTCGGTGACGCCGAATTCGGGGAACATCATCCCGGGGCGTGGTGCGGGGGTGAATCGGCCGAGCAGTTGCCCATCTGGCCCACGAACCTCGACATCAACGCCGGTAGTAGAAGCCAGAACGGCAACCGCCGCCGCATCGTGGATTGTCACGCTCATAACGGAATCCTCCAGTGGGGGTGTCGTTATTCTAACGCGGTGGGTCGCAGGAGTCAGCGCTTCATCTGGTCTGCTTCACCCCGCCATTGCCCTGATTCTCCGTTGTGGCCAGCAGAGTGATCAAGTACGATCCGGGAGGGAGGACTGACTCGTGGCTAACGACCTTGAAGCGATCACGGCGGCCGCTCTGGCGCTGCCAGAAGGGCAACGGGCGACCCTTCTCGCCCGACTGATGGACAGTCTCGACGGCCCGCCAGACGCAGATGTCGAGCAGGCGTGGGACGCCGAGATTGCCCGCCGTCTGGAGGAGGTGCGATCCGGTAAGGAGAAGGGCATCCCGTGGGAGGAGGCTCGGAAGCGGATTTTCGGCGATCCCAATGACGACGCCGGTTGAGATCCACCGTCTCGCCATCCAGGAAGCCCGACGCATCGAGCGGAGGTATGCACGGGCAGGGGCCGGCGTGCTGGGCCGGTTCACGGCCGCATTCGACGATGCGGTTGGGCGTGTCGGCGCGAACCCGGCGATGTGGCCGCCCGGCGGGCACGGCACCCGTTCGTGCCGACTCCGGAAGTTCCCGTACCGTCTGGTGTACATCGAGGAGTCCAACCGGGTGCTGGTGCTGGCGGTCGCTCACAACCGCCGCCGTCCTGGGTACTGGCGCCGACGACTGCCGCCGTAGCCATCACGGTTTCACGGGCCGGGTCTGGCTTGAAAGAACAATCATTCGATGCGTATTGCTCCTCTGGGGGGTGCCCTGTGTCGATCACCTCGCTCAGCCTCCTGGAGCGGTTGAAGCAGGAGCCCTCCACCGCGGACTGGCAGCGACTCCACAAAGTCTATCAGCCGCTGATCCGCGAGTGGCTCCGCAGAATCCCTGGACTCCGGGATGAGGCCGACGACTTGAGCCAGGAGGTGCTGATTGTTGTCTTCCGGGAGATCGCCGGGTTCGAGCGGCAACGTGAGGGATCGTTCCGGGCGTGGCTGAGGCGGGTGACGGTCAACCGCATCCGAACTCACTGGCGGCAAGTCGCCCGACGGCCGCTCGTGGGCCTGGAGGGATCGGATACCGACGACTTCCTGGGTCGCCTTGAAGACCCGTCCAGCGACCTGGCAGCCGAGTGGGACCGCGAACACGACCGCCACGTGTTTGCCCGCCTACTGGCGCAGGTGCAACCCGATTTCCAGCCAGAAACCTGGGAAGCCTTCCGACGCTTCGCGCTGGACGGCCTACCCGCTGCCAAAGTGGCCTCCGAGTTGGGCATCTCCGAGAATGCCGTGATCCTGGCGAAAGCCCGCATCCTGAAGCGATTGCGCGAAGAGGCGGGGGTGCTGCTGGATGAGCGGGAGTCTGTTTAGCCGGGTTGGTCAGTATTCGGAGAAGGTAGACATGGCAGAACAGGGCGAATGGGCTCAAAAGGGAGCAACGCTGACCGATGGAACGGCCCTCAAGGAATACGGAGTGGACCGCGATTTCATCGTGCGAGGCATCCGTGCTGGCAAACTCGAATACCGAGAGGCATCCATCTATGGCAACCCAGCGATTCGAGTGTTGAGGAGTCAGTTGGAACAGTACATCGCCGAAGAGCGTGGGGCCGCGCATCTGGACGACATAAAGATCCAAGCGGAGTTGAAAAAGATCAAGAGGGAGATCGGCAGCCTCAAGAAGAAGCTGGCTGCGCTCGAGGCGCGCAAAAGGGAGATCGAGGCGGCCGTCAAGGAGTAGAGAACAGCCTGCACGATTTGGCAAAGGCCCGGGATTACCGAAGAGTAGCAGACATGGATACCGATAAAGTCGTACATGTTGACACTACTCAACCACAGGAACAGCAAATGCAACTCGAAACCCGAGAAGATTGGAGCGGTGGTTAGAGGGGTCACCAGCTAAGCGCCGTGCCGACCGGTGACCCTTAGCAAAGCTGCGCCAGTCCCCTCCCCTATGCACACGGAGAGTTCCATTCGTTGGGCCAGTGGGATCTATTAACCCGGCAAGAAAGAA
>PLDW01000313.1 GCA_003136315.1 Gemmataceae bacterium
CGTGCAAACCGCGGCGTGACCTCCCAGGTTCTGGCGGCTCCGAAGTCGATCCGCCCGCGGTCCCGGTTCCGTGCCGAGGTGTACGCTCTGCGCAAGGACGAGGGCGGGCGGCACACCCCGTTTTTCGGCGGGTACAAGCCGCAGTTCTACGTCCGGATGACGGACGTGACGGGGCAAGTGGCCCTTCCGGCGGGGATCGAGATGGTCATGCCGGGTGACAACGCCCGGGTGGAGGTCACCCTCGACCGACCAATCGCGCTGGAGACGGGTAGCCGGTTCGCCATCCGGGAGGGCGGCAAAACCGTCGGCTCGGGCATTGTCAGCGAGGTGATGGAGTAGTTCCCACGCGGGGGGCGGCCCCCCCCGCGTCCTACCATAACCGGTGGTAGAGCTGCGCTCANNGCTGTGACCCCTCCGGGGTCGTTCTCGCCTCCGTATTCACGTCATCGTCACCGTTCCGTCCCGGTGGTATCGCTGTGCTCAACCACCGCCTAATCGCAGCTTCCTTCTCCCGCTCGTCTTACGCCGGGATAGACTCCGCGGGTGTGCCACCCGATAGCTGGGGGAACCGGAGGACGGCGGCATCGGGGCCGGGCAGTGGGGTGACCCGTTTCAACTCTGCAAACGCACCGATCAGGCCATCGATCACGGCCGGGTCGTGGTTCGCGTTCACCTGAATCCGGAGCACACCAGCCCCGTGAGGGACCGCCGGAAAGATCACCGACTGGACGTAATATCCGTGTTCAAAGAGGAACCGACCGGCCTGGAGGGTTGTCTCCTCCGGTCCGACCAGGACGGAGACGATCGGCACGAGCCCGCCCATGACCACGAGGCCGAGTCGGCTCACACCATCAGTCAATTGTTGAACGTTTGCATCCAACTGCCCACGGATGTGGGAGTATTCGGGCGACTCCAGGATGTCGACCACTGTGCAAACCGCTTCCAGGTAAGGCGGTGGGACCGGACCACCGAAGATCAAGGGGTTCGACCGCACCGTGAGCACATCCCGGGCGGCCTGAGTGCAGGCGATGAACCCACCCAGACAGGAGAACGCTTTCGAGAGAGATCCCACCACGAGGGTGTTGTCGTAGTTCCCGAGTGACCCAAGGACGGTCCCCCGCCCCCGATCCCCGAGCACGCCCGTCCCGTGGGCATCATCCACATACAACACCGCATCGTTCTCCCGGGCCACGTTCTGAAATTCTAACAGAGGAGGGAGTTCCCCACTCATGCTGTAGACCCCATCGACGGCAACCACCGCATGGCGGTAGGGGCGGAGTTCTCCAAGAACCCGGGCCAGGTCGGCCGGGCAATTGTGCTCAAATTTCGCCGTCCGTACGCCCCGGCCCTTCGCGATCTTCATTCCCTCATCAATGGAGTTGTGTGCGTACTGGTCCCCCACGATCACATCGTGCCGGGTCACCAGTCCGGGGAGCGCTCCCTGATTGGCGAGGGTGACAGAGGGGTAAATGAGGGCGGCCTCGGTCCCCATCCAGGCCGCGATCTTCTCCTCGGCAACAACATTGGGACGAACACTCGAAAACGCCCGGGAACTCCCATTGTGCGTCCCCCAGTCGCGCACTCCCCTCTTGACCGCCTCCTGGACACGCGGATCCTGGTCGAGCCCCAGAAAGCTGTCCGACCCGAAATTCGACACCCATTTACCGGCGATTTTGAAAGTCCGGTCCGGGCGGACTGCCTCGACCGTCTGGTCCTTCATGAGCAAATCCGGGTATTCGTCGAAAAGACGCCGGAAAAATCGTGTCATCCCCGTCCGGGAGAGCGAAGCGATTAAACGGTCGAGTGGGACGGGCATCGGGAGAAGCCTCAGGGGGCTGGAGCCAAAGACGGGGGCAGCGTCTGGGGCGGAAAGCACGGACCGCGCCGGAACGATTGTCATTCTGTATCGGCCAGGTCCGCGAAGAAGTTCGGTCAGAGCCGCCGGGGAATGACTGAACCTGAAATTCCACCCGGATCAACCGACCGCCAGTGAAGGGTTACGCCAGTTGGTCGGGAAATATCAAAGCTGTGGAAAGCCCATCTACCCCCCAAAGCGTCTTGCCTTCTGGAAGTAGGAGATTGCTCTGATGACCCAAATGATCCAGATGACCTCATCTGCCCAGGCTCGACATATTTCAGTGAGCTGGGCTTGCAGGCGAGTGGCATGAAGAAAGCTGAGCTCCCCCTGGGACTTGCCCACGCCAGGCCGCCACGGAGAACCTGTGAGGGAATCGATCGCGATCCACGGTTGAGGCAATACCAGAAGATCGACGAGCCCATCGGCTCGACCCGACGGCCAGTTCGGCGACGGCTTTGCCAACCCCCACAAGCTTCTCTGCTCCCACTCCCCCTTTGCCGAGCGGTGCATCTCCATCCGCTACGATCGGGAAATCGCCTGCAACTCCCTGGCTACCCAGGGCCACTCACCCCGGTGCCATAGTTAGCACATGTTGTGCCAGTTGTTGGGATCGCTACGCGAAAGAAGTCGGGCGGGGCCGCGCTGGGATTGCGACTCGGGCGTGAGGACGGATCGATAGGGGTAGTAACGGTCTGATGCAGGAGCCCGGTGAGGCTGTCTCATTCCGGTGGCCATGATCGGTCTAACGGGAGGGCGAGGCTCCTGCCGAGTCGCATCCCCCCACACGCTCGGCAGGAACCTCGCCCCACCCCTTTGCACAGNNCGGAGACCACGGGTTGCAAAATCCCTTGCAAAGCGACACGCAAGATCCGTCCCCAAAGGACTTACGTCGATTTAGGCTGTGCAAAGGGGTGACCTCGCCCTCCCATATCTACGTCCAATCGTCTTTTCGGAGATGCGACTGCCTCAGCGGCTTCCTGTCTGAGGATGGAGCCTCGGGGAAGTGGACAAAGCGGCCAAGAAGCCAATGAAAGGGCTCCGGAATGGACATTTGCAAGCTATTCTGGTGCGGGGGCGAGTGCGGGCCTGCTGATTGGCGTGCTGGCCCTGCCGTCGCTCGCCCAGAACAGTCCGAACAGCGTAGTGTCGCCTCCCGTTTACTCGCAGCCCGCGCTCACGACGGCGGGATAGGAAAGCTGTTGGCCGAAACCCAGGAAGGAGGGGTGCTTTCACTTCGCATTTTCAAATACTTTGCAATTGGGCAACGCCTTTTTCAGTTCGGCGATGCCGGCAGCGGTCGCATGGGTGTTATAAAGCAAAAGTGCTTGCAATTGTGCAAATTTCGCTAATTCCTTCAGGCCGGTATCCGTCATCAATGTTTCATTAAGATTCAGTGTTTGCAACTGTTTCAGCTCGGCGAGTTCCTTCAGTCCCGCATCGGTCGCTTTCGTTCCGCAAAGGTTCAGGTTCCACAACTCTTTCAATCCCCGCAGTTGCCTGAGTCCCGAGTCAGTCGTTTGGGTGAAACTGAGGTCAAGCCGATGCAATTGTTTGAGTTCGGCGAGTTGCGTAAGCCCGGCGTCGTCCACATTGGTCTTCCAGAGAATCAGCCAATGCAATTGCGGCAGCGCGGTCAATTCGTGCAAAGCCGCATCGGTGACCGCCGTATGATCGAGAGCCAATTTCTCGAGATGCTTGTGGCTCCCCAATTCTTTCAACCCTGCGTCAGTTATCTTGGTCGAACCGAGTTCGAGCGTTTCAATCTGCCCCAGGGGCGCGAGTTCCTTCAGTCCCGCATCGGTCACTTTCGTTTCGCCGAGGTTGAGTTTGCGCAAGTCCTTCAGTGCCACCAGTTCTTTCAGTCCCGCGTCCGTTACCGCCGTTTGGGACAAATCCAACATCCGCAAGTGCGTCAGGCCGGCCAGCTCCTTCAGTCCTTTGTCGGTCACCTTGGTGTGGCCGAGGTTTAATGCCCGCAACTTCTTTAACGCCGACAGTTCCTTCAATCCCGCGTCAGTCAGAGGCTTGAACAGAAGATTCAACTCGACGACTGGATTACCTGGAATTTGCTCATCGCGCACAACTTGGCCGCCCAAGTCTTCGACAATCCGGACGACATGTTCCTCGGCCGGGTCGACGGGGGCAATCGCGGGGGCGTGTATCGACTTGGGCAGCTCGACTTCAGGCTTCGTGGCTTTGTTGTCGCACCCGGTGAAAAGCAGCGTGAGACCGAGCACGAGCAGGGTGGATCGAACCATGTGACACCTTCAATTCCACTCGCAAAAACTGTGGCACTTACTTGGCAACCACGACCGCTTGCCCATCGGTCAGCGACGAGGCATTCTTGGCGACGATTTCTTCGTTTCCGGTGAAATCGACCCAGGCAAATCCCCCCTTTCCCGGTTCCGAGGACTTCACCCGTTTCTTGATCACCCACGATGTTGTACTCGTTTGTGTGCCAACCCGGACAGGGGTACGAACCGCTTTGCCGTTCTCAACGCAATAGCAACATTTTTTGTCGCCTTCGTCGCTGATGAGGGCATCGTTCGGCAGAGTCCATGCATCCTTGATTTTTGCTTCGATCGTGACATTGGCATACATTCCCGGCCGCAATTCTTGGTCGGGTGTATTGGGGAGTTGGATTTCGGTCATCAGAGTGCGTGCGCGTTCGTCGAGCGCATAGCTCGTGCGGGTGATTTTGCCTGTAAACTCTCGGTCACCGTCCCTCAGAGCCGTAAAGTGAATCGTGGCGAGGTCTCCTTTCCTTAATATCACCCCGTCGGTCTCGGGCACTTGAACGGTGATTCGCACCATATCGAGACGCATCACCACGAACAACGGCTTCGCCCCCGGAGTGTGGCCACCGCCAGAGGTGGCCAGAACCTTGTCACCGGAATGGACATTACGCTGTGTGATCACGCCATCGTAAGGAGCGCGGATGTTTCGGTACTCAAGCATGGCGGCCGAATAATCTCGGGCTGCGATCTCCACATCTTTCTTCGCCTTGGCGGCTTCAATATCGGCCCTGGCCTTGCTTTCTTTAGCCTTGCTCTCGATCAGATTGGCCTGCGCCGATTTTAACTTCGCTTGGTTCTGCTCGAGGTTGGCTTGGGCTTGGTCGAACTGGTTCTGCGCTTCGTCCACGGTTTGCTTGTCGGACACGTTCTTGGCGAAGAATTTTTTCGCTCGATCCAATTCGCCCCGCCAGCGTTCAGTGTCGGCCTCCGCCTTATGGATTCCCGCATAAGCCTCTTTCACCAAGGACTCCGAGGTCTGCACGTTCGCGCTGGCGGCATGGAGGCCTTCCTCAGCCTGGATCACCTCGGCCGCGGCCTGCTTGATGCGTGCTTCTTTCGACCGCAGATCCGCCTCCCTTTCTGGAACTCGTACTTTGACCATAATTTGACCATCGTGAATCCGCTGATCAATATCGACGGCCGGATCGATCTTGTCGAGATACCCTTCGATGTTGGAATAAATGGGCGTTTCTTCGTAGGCTTTGATCTGGCCAGGCTGCTGAATGAGGCGAGTGATGGTTTGCCGCGTGGGTTTGACGACGGGAACCTCGAGCGTGCCCTTGGCCTTGGTCTCATCCTCGGAGCCTTTCGCCGCGGAGGGGTTGCCGCACCCGGTCAGCACGGTCGAACTCAGCATCGCCAGGATCCCAATGGCGCAATAAAGCCATCCTCTCGACCGAGTCGGCAACGTAACTTTCGCAACGGCTTCGGACATACGTCGTCTCCAGTTTGTGAAGAATTATGTGGTGATCTCTTCCGCCGCACCATGCGGGTGCGCAGCGGAAGGGTCATTGTTGGGATTATAGTAGCTGCTTTCCGGGTCGTCGGGATGAAGCGAGGGCGAACGGGCACTGCTTTTGCCGAGCACCACGGCGAAGATGGCGGGCAAAATGAACATGGTTGTCAGGGTGGCAACAACGAGACCACCCACCACTGCTCGCCCCAGGGGTGCCGTCTGCTCGCCGCCCTGACCTACTCCCCAGGCCATCGGGATCATGCCCACGATCACGGCGCAGCTAGCCATTAATATGGATCGCAAGCGATCGCGAGCGCTATACACCGCTGCGTCGGCGGAGGTTTCTCCGGCCACACGATAGCGTTCCGCGAAGGTGACGAGGAGAATCGCGTTGGCGACTGCGATGCCGATGGCCATGATCACGCCCATGAACGATTCGACGTTCAGGGTCGTTCCCGTGGCGTATAAGGCGATGGCCACTCCGGAAACGACAGCCGGTACGGTCGCGACTGCGACCACGGCCAGCCGCCACGACTGGAAATACGCCATCAGCAGCAGAAAGATCAGCACCACGGCGAAAGCGAGACCCCCGGCCAAGCCGGTGAACATCTGCAACATGGGGGTCACCTGGCCACGCATTTCCACGCGCACTCCGCGAGGAGGTTCGCCAGCCGCCTTCAATGCGTCTTCGATCTTATCGGTCGCGTGCGCCAGATCCTCACCCTCCACGTTGGCCGTCAGACTCACATAACGCAACTGGTTGAGACGATCGTATTCCTCGGGCATGGTGTCCGTCCTGATCGTTGCGATGTCGCGCATCAACACCTGGCCCCCCACGATCCGCTTCACGGGGATCATGCCGACCTCGTCCGATGAGTCGACGCGGGCCGGCGGCACCTCCAACTGAACCTGATAGCCGATGCCGCTCTTGGGATCGGCCCAGAAAATCGGCAGCACGTAGCGGCTCGACGATGTGGCGGCGATCATCGCCGTCGAGGCGTCGGCCACCATCACGCCGGCCAGCCCCGCCCGCTCCCGGTCCACATTGACGTTGATGCGCGGATAATCCATGATTTGGCCGAACTGCAGGTCGCGAAGCGATGGGATCTTTTTCATCTCAGCCTGGATTCGTTCGCCATAAGCTCGGTTAGCATCCAGGTCTGGTCCGCTGATCACAACCTCAACAGGGGCCGGCGCACCGAAACTCATGACCTGATTGATCACGTCGGCCGGCTCGAATGCAAAGCGGATTTTCTCGGCTCGGGCCAAGGCGTCGTCGGAGCTGTAACCCATTTCCGTCAAACGGTGCTGGAGCCACGGTACCAACCGTTTGGGCAGTTCCTCGCGCAACCTCTCCCTCACCTCGGCGACGCGCAGGCCACTGTCGCGGCGCAAGGAGATGCGCATCACGGCTTGATCGGTGCCGCCCGTCCACAGGAAGATGGCGTTGACGGTGTAGGTCGGCGCTGTGACTCCGACGTAGGCCACCGAAATCTCGACATTTTCGGGTCCGGCCACGTCTTTCACGACCTTGAGTGCTTCGCGGGTGATCTCCTCGCTAATGCGCAGGCGGGTGCCGGCAGGCGCGCGGATACGCAATTGGAACTGGCCCGAATCGACGCTTGGAGCGATCTCGCGGCCAACGCGAGGTCCGACAAACCACATGACCAATCCGACACCAATAACGTAGGCCAGTATGATCGCGTGGCGAAAAGGCATTAATCTCTGGCAAAAAGCACCATAGTTTTCACGAATCTTTTCGAGGGAAAATCGTCCGGGTTCTTGCGAAGACTCCGTGCGGCGAAGGCGAACGAGCCAGATCGATAATACAGGAATGAACGTGGTCGATAACACGAAAGCCGTGATCATGGCGAAGCCGACTGCGAATGCCAATGGCACGAACAGACCACGCGCAGCGCCTTCCATCAAAAACGATGGCAAAAACACCGCCAGAATGCATAACATCGCCAAGAGGATGGGAACGATTGTTTCCGCCGTGCCGTTTTTCACCGCCTGGGCAATCGAGTCGCACTTGGTCATATGGGTGTGGATATTCTCGATCACGACCGTAGCGGTATTGACCAGGATGCCGACAGCGAGGGACAATCCCCCCAACGTCATCAGATTAATCGTCTGGCCGACCGCAAAAAGGCCCAGCACAGCCCCCATGAGCGCCAAGGGAATGGTCACCAGAACAACGATGACGGTCCGCCAGTCCCGCAGGAACAACATCACCATCAGTCCCGTGAGGATGCCCCCAATGATGGATTGGTCGCGGACTCCGTCGATGGCACCAGTGACATAGGGAGACTGATCGAACTCGAGCGTCAGTTTGACATCCTCGGGCAAAACCGACTGCATGCGGCCGAGATTGGCTTTCAAGCCGTTGACCACAGCCAGCGTCGACGCATCCGACGTCTTCACGATGGGCAAGTAGATCGAGCGCCGGCCATCGACCAGGGCAAAGCCGGTCGCGATGTCCGATGCATCCTCAACCCGTCCCAGGTCGCGCAAGTAGACAGAGACTTCCGGCTTGATCGGGATGTTTCCCAGATCCTGTGGGTCGATGACGAGCGAATTGATCGACACGATCGGCATCTTGTCCTTGACGCGAGCATTGCCCGAGGGTGTGATCGTGTTGCCGCTATTCAAGGCATTGGCCACTTCCTGCGGCGACAGGTTGTAATGGCGCAGTTTCTCCGGATCGAGGTAAACAACGATGGTTCGCAAGCTGCCGCCGAATGGCTGGGGCGCTGTGGCGCCGGGAACGTTGGCCAGATTCGGCCGTACCCGGAACAGCATCAGGTCGGACAATTCGCTGATGCTTCGAGTCTCGCTGGAAAGCACCAGGAAAGAGACCGGCACGCTGCTGGCATCCATCCGCATAATGAATGGCGGCACGGTGCCGGGAGGAAAATAGGCTTTCACCCGATTGGCGTAGATGGCGGCCTCGGCCATGGCTTGCACCATGTCGGTGCCGGGATGAAAGTAAAGTTTGACCAAAGCCAGGTTTTGGATATTTTTGCTCTCGACATGGTCGATCCCGTTCATGTACAGGAAGACCATTTCGTAGTAGCTGGTGATCAGCCCTTCCATCTGGGCAGAGTCCATGCCACCGTAGGCCTGGGCCACGTAAATGACCGGCATGTTGAGATCCGGAAAGACATCTCTCTGCATCCGTGTGAAGGCAAAGATGCTGCCGAGTGCGATGCCGGCCATCGCCACCATCACAGTAATCGGGTGTCGCAGACCGAAATTCAGCGGATTCATCGCCACACACCTCGTTGTCGCCGGCTCTGTATCGTTTCAAATCTTTGTTTGGCCGTATCTCATCAGTGACTGGGCGAGCCAATCGAATTACTGAAGTACGCGCTTTCTGGATCCTCGTAATCGAGAGATGGCGATTTCACCGAGGTCTTGCCGAGGAGTGCGGTGAAGAAGGAAGGCAGCACGAACAACGTTGCGGCGGTCGCTACCACCAAACCGCCCACAACGGCCCGGCCCAACGAGGCTGTCTGCTCTCCTCCTTCACCCATACCCAATGCCATCGGGATCATGCCCGCGATCATGGCGCAACTGGTCATCAAGATGGGACGCAATCGTTCGCGTCCGCCATGAATCGCAGAATGCAGGGCATCGCCGTTATGCACGCGATGCCGTTCGGCGAACGTGACCAGGAGGATGGCGTTGGCGACCGCGACGCCGATTGACATGATCGCGCCCATGAACGACTCGATATTCAAAGTTGTACCGGTGACATACAATGCGATCGCCACTCCAGACATGACAGCCGGTGCCGTGGCGACCGCCACCAGCGCCAGCCGGATCGACTGAAAGTACGCTGTGAGCATCAAAAAAACCACGACCACCGCCATGCCGAGCCCCACCGCCAAGCCACGGAACATTTGCAACATTGGCGTCACCTGACCACGCATTTCGACCTGTGCACCGCGCGGCGGGTCTCCCGCGACCTCCAACGCCTTTTTGATGTGGTCGGTCGCTCGTCCTAAATCCTCGCCCTCCACGTTAGCCGTCAGGCTCACGTAACGCATCTGGTTGAGACGGTCGTACTCCTCGGGCATGATCCCTGTCCCAATTTGGGCCAGGTCGCGCATCAAAACTTGACCGCCGTCGATCCTCTTCACGGGGATCATGCCGACCTCGTCGGACGAGTCGACGCGGGCCGGTGGCACTTCCAACTGAACCTGGTAGCCGATGCCGCTCTTGGGATCAGCCCAGAACACCGGCAGCACGTACCGACTAGAGGAGGTGGCGGCGATCATCGCCGTCGAGGCATCGGCCATCGTCACGCCAGCCAGTCCCGCCCGCTCGCGATCCACATTGACGGAGGTGCGCGGATAATCCATGATTTGTCCGAATTGCAGGTCACGCAACGATGGAATCTTTTCCATCTCGGCGTGTACCCGTTCGGCATAGACTCTGTTGGCTTCCAGGTTCGGCCCGCTGATCACCACCTCAATGGGCGTCGGCGAGCCGAAACTCATGACCTGATTGACCACATCGGCGGGCTCGAACGAGAAGCGGATTTTCTCGGCCCGGATCGCGGCATCGGCGATTCCGTAGCCTGCCGCTTCCAGGCGTTGTTGCAGCCACGGTGCCAATCGCTTGGGCAATTCCTCGCGCAGTTGATCCTTGACCTTATCGACGCGCAGGCCGCTGCCGTGTCGCAGGGAAACGCGCATGACCGTTTGATCTGTGCCGCCCGTCCACAGGAAGATGGCGTTGACGGTGTAGGTCGGTGCGGTGACTCCGACGTAGGCCACCGAAATGTCCACATTTTCGGGTCCAACCACGTCCTTGATGACCTTGAGTGCTTCCTGAGAGATCTGCTCGCTGACACGCAGACGAGTGCCAGCGGGAGCGCGGATACGCAACTGGAACTGGCCCGAATCCACAGTCGGGGCGATTTCGCGCCCCACCTGGGATCCGACCAGGGTCAGCACCGTCGCCGAGACGATCAGGTACGCCGGAATCAGTATTCGCCGATAACCCAGTAGCCAGATCAGCGTCAATGCGTAACGGCCCTGGATACGGGCGAACGAGAATCGGTCCCACATCCCGTGATGACCCGCGGGGATGTGGCGCAACACCCAGCGAATGGGCTGATGCAAAAAGGCATCTACCACTGCGCCAGCCGCACGTCCCCCGAACGTGTGGCCGAAGAACCAGGTTGCCGGATGATGCGCGGGTTCGATCTTCCCGTGAGGCTCCGCATGGGAATGCTTCAGCAACCAGATCGAGAGCACGGGAACGAAAGTCATCGACAGGATGAAGGCGAAGATCATCGCAAGGCCAACGGCGATCGCCAACGGGATGAACAGGCCGCGGGCAGCGCCTTCCATCATGAAGGCCGGCATGAATACCGCGAGGATGCACAACATGGCCAAGAGGTTTGGTGCGGCGGTCTCAGAGGTGCCGATCAAAACGGCCCGAGCAATCGAGCTGTTTTTACCCATCTGCGTGTGGATGTTTTCGATGACCACCGTTGCCTCGTCGACCAGAATGCCGACAGCGAGGGACAACCCGCCCAACGTCATCAAATTGATGGTCTGGCCGACCATCCACAGGCCGAATACCGCTCCCATCAATGCCAGGGGGATCGTCAGCAATACGACGACCACACTGCGCCAGTCTCGCAAGAACAACAGCACCATCAATCCTGTGAGGATGGCGCCGAGAGCCGATTCCTCCACGACCCCGCCGATCGCCCCGGTAACGTACGGCGATTGATCGAATTCGAGCGTTAGCTTGACGTCCTCGGGCAAAACCGATTGCATTTGGCCGAGGTTCGCTTTCAGGCCATCGACCACGGCGAGAGTTGACGAATCTGGCGTCTTGACGATGGGCATGTAGATCGAGCGCCGACCATTGACCAGGGCAAAGCCGGTCGCGATGTCCGAGCCGTCCTCGATTCGTCCCAGGTCGCGTAAGTAGATGCTCTGCTCCGCTTTGATCGGGATGTTTCCCAGATCCTGTGGGTCGATGACGAGCGAATTGATTGACACGATCGGCATCATGTCCCTGACACGCGCATTGCCCGAGGGTGTGATCGTGTTGCCATTGTTCAAGGCATTGGCCACTTCCTGCGGCGACAGGTTGTAATGGCGCAGTTTCTCTGGATCGAGGTAAACAACGATGGTTCGCAGGCTGCCGCCGAACGGCTGGGGCGCTGTGGCACCGGTGACATTGGACAGCTTCGGCCGTACCCGGAACAGCATCAAGTCGGACAATTCGCTGATGCTGCGAGTCTCACTGGAAAGCACCAGGAAAGAGACCGGCACGCTGCTGGCATCCATCCGCATAATGAATGGCGGCACGGTGCCGGGAGGAAAATAGGCTTTCACCCGATTGGCGTAGATGGCGGCCTCGGCCATGGCTTGTGCCATGTCGGTGCCGGGATGAAAATACAATTTGACCAACGCCAGGTTCTGGATATTTTTGCTCTCGACATGGTCGATCCCGTTCATGTACAGGAAGACCATTTCGTAGTAGCTGGTGATCAGCCCTTCCATCTGGGCAGAGTCCATGCCACCGTAGGCCTGGGCCACGTAAATGACCGGCATGTTGAGATTGGGAAACACGTCCGTCCGCATTCGCTGCACGGCAAAGACACTTCCCAGCGTGATGGCCACCATCGCCACCATCACGGTGATCGGTCGGCGCAAGGCCATGTCGAGTGCCTGCATCAAATCAATCCTTCAAGGTGTCTACACTCACAGGTTCCATGCGGCGGGAGAGCTGTGTTGATCGGTCTTTTTCATCGGCAGGTTACAGGAAGAGGTTGTTCGATTTTGGGTCAAGCCCGACAACTCATGTGCAAGACCCCCATTCCAGTCGGGCTTATCGCCCCAGGAAGCTCCTTTTGCCAGTCGGGTGGCATAAATTCATTATACCGGCTTTGCACATGAACTCCAGGCAAGCCCAAAGCGACGAGCCACCCTGGAGGGAATCAGCCACGAATGGCTAGCTTTGCCTGTCTGGGTCAGGCCATCTCTCGCCGAAAGTAATCGACCCCGCCGAGCGCATCTGGGGTGTTTGTGCAAAGCGCATTATACCAAAAAAAGGGGAAAATGGGTAATCCGCCGAGTGCCACCCCCTGGAAAAGTGGCCAGGACACGCTCTTGCAGCAGCAAACGCTCGGCGAATGACCGCATGCCATAACTCACAGCACAGACATTACCTCGTGGCAAAAGGCGTTGAGGTCGCTCCCGGCGCGTTGGTCAACTCGGATCACCCGAACCCTTTCGGTTCAAGCCATGCCCAGGGATTCCTGGGAGGGGTCAGCAAATCGCAAAGCGTGTCATGGCCTCCCTGGAAAAGCAACGACTTGGGCATTCATGTCATCCGCACAAATCGAAAAGCCGATAGAACCGCCAAGGACTGCGGTGATTTTCGAGTTCGGCGGGTGCCCTGCCGCCCCGATGGAGAACGTCATGGCCTACAGGTGGAAAAAATGGTGGGCCGCGGGCCTGGCGTTGTCGTGCGGATGCGCTCTCGAACCCATGAATGCCGACTTGCCGAACAAACGCCTCGAGTCCTGGGGTCTGACCCCCGACGGCGAAAAGAAAGTCATACCAGCCAGTTTCAACTCGCAAAGCCGCAACGAGTCGCCTGACCAGTCGACGCCCAATCAGCCGCCGCCCAAGAAGGCTTCGGAGGATCTTCCGACCGCCGCCGCGACGGGCTTGCAAGTTCCCGAACTGAAGCCGTTGCCAATTAACCTGGCAACGGCCTTGCGGCTCATGAACGCCCGGGCCTGGGACATCAACATTGCCGCGGAAGGCGTTCGCGCAGCCTCGGCTCAATTACTCGCGGCCAACGTCTTGTGGATACCTTCGTTGGTCGGCGGGGTGGATTATCAGCACCACGATGGGCCAATTCAGGCCAGCGATGGCAGCATTTCCAGTTCGAGCCATAGTAACCTCTCGGTGGGCGCCGCGCCGACAGCGGTATTTTCAGTCTCGGACGCGATTTTCGAGCCGCTGGCTGTCCGACAAATCGAACGAGCGCGACGGCAGCAACTGCAAGCGGCCACAAACGACACCACGCTGAGCGTCGCGCAAGCCTACTTTAACGTTCAGCAAGCGCGGGGAAACCTTGCCGGCGCTCAAGACACCATTCGGCGAACGAACGAAATGCTTCGGCGGATCGAGGCGTTGGCACCCGATCTCGTGCCGCAATTCGAAGTCGCCCGCGCCCGCGCTCAGTTGTCCCAATTCGAGCAAAATCTGGAGACGGCAAGAGAAAATTGGAATGTGTCGAGCGCTGAGTTGGTTCGGATCCTGCGGATGAGTCCTGCTACGGTCGTGGAACCAGCCGAGCCGCCGCACATGCAGATCACACTGATTTCGCCCGACGAGCCGATCGAACGCCTGTTGTCACTCGCCCTGATGACTAGGCCAGAACTGGGGGCCACACAAAACTTGGCTCAGGCAGCCATGCAGCGATGGCGCGAAGAACGTTATCGGCCTTTTGTGCCCAACTTCTATTTGCGGGGCAACTCGACCCAACTCCCCGACTCGCTGGCCTTTACCGGATATGGAGGTGGCCAAGGGGGCACCATCGGCCGCCTCGGCCTGCGTGACGATTTCGAGCTTCAAGCGATGTGGGAATTGAGAAACCTCGGTTTCGGCAACGCGGCGTTGATTAAAGGACGCCGAGCCGACATGGAGGCGACCCGCATGCAGGCCTATCGAGCCCAAGATCTTGTCGCGCGAGAAGTCGTGGCCGCGTTGGCGCAGGTACGATCGGCAGCCGCTCGTGTCAAACATTCCGAGCGAGAATTAAAGGCGGCCGTTCTGTCGGCGGAAGCCAATTACACCGGGCTGGGTGAAACAAAACGGATCGGCGGCAACCTCGTCCTTCCGATCATTCGACCGCAAGAGGCCTTGGCTTCCGTGCAAGCCTTGCTACAAGCGTATTACGATTACTATGGCACGGTCGCGGACTACAACCGAGCGGAATTCGGACTGTATCGTGCCCTTGGAAACCCAGCCCAAGCCCTGCTCGATCCAACCGGCGCACTCTCGGCCAACGGCATCAACTGCGCGGTGGGCCAGGAATCCCCACCGCTTGGGCCAACGACCTCGACTCCGCCCCAGCCGGGCATGCCGACCCCACTCCCGGCTCCATCCCCGGCCCCTCTCTCAGTTCCGATGCAAGTCCCGTCCGCACCGCAGCCGAAAGCAACACCACCAGCCACGCCTCCAACACCCCCACCGCAGCTGCAAGCAACACCACCAGCCACGCCTCCGGCACCCACACCACCAATGCCGCAAGCACTGGCGCCGGCCGGGCGTCCGGCACCGACACCGCCAGGTGGAGCTGAAACTATACTCCCTGCCTCAGCAATTGAAGTGATACCGGTTTGGAGGTCTGTCCCCTCTCAAAACCACTGATGACGGTTGACTCCTGCCTGCAGGGGTCTCTCCTGGATCGTCCGGATTTGCCAGAGAGGCAAGGGCGAGGATCACTCTTCGCCTGTGCCTGACCCAGGGATGCCGGTCCCCAGCGACTCACCGCAAAATCACCCATGCTGTTGGTGATCGCAGTCCCGATCGGAAGGCCGAACACACCCGGGGGAACCGTTCCCTCGGGTGTTACCTGTCAATCCGAGAAGACGCACCAAACGCCATATGACCAGTTGACGGTGGGTACCGGATGCACGACACGGTTTGCCCCAGGCGACCATTCGCCAGCAGTCAGAATGTTGCAACTCGTTGTCATTATTCAAGTTACAGAATCACAGATGGTGTGG
>PLDW01000494.1 GCA_003136315.1 Gemmataceae bacterium
GCAGGAGCCTCGCCCTCCCGTATATACGTCCAATCGTCTTTCAATAGATACTACAGCCTCAGTGGGTTCCTGTATGACAGCTACGGGTTTGCACCCCGGTCGCTCGGGTCGTTCACCTTCTTCCGCCGCTTGCGTTTTTTCGCCAGCCCTTTGACTCCGATCTTGGGGCAGAGCGTGTTCAGCTCGCACCCCCCACACCGCGGTTTCCGGGCGAGACAGACCTTCCGCCCGTGCAGGATGAGTTGGTGGCTGACGGCCGTCCAGCCTGTCTGGGGGAGTAGCCCCATCAGCACCCGCTCGACCTTGACCGGGTCACGGAACCGGGTCAGCCCCAGCCGCCGGGATAGCCGGCCGACATGGGTATCGACCGTGATCCCAGGGGTCTGGAAGGCATCCCCGAGAACCACATTCGCGGTTTTCCGTCCAACTCCCGGGAGGGTGACCAACTCGGAGAGGGTGGTCGGCACCTCCCCGCCGAACCGGTCGACGAGTGTGCGGCCGCAGGCCTTGATGTTTTTCGCCTTGTTCCGGAAGAAACCGGTCGATTTCACGTATCCTTCGAGTTCCTTCGGGTCGGCGTCCGCGTAGTCCCGGGCGGTGGGGTAACGGGCGAAGAGGGCCGGAGTGATCTGGTTCACCCGTTTGTCGGTACACTGGGCCGAAAGGATGGTGGCGACAAGCAACTGGAGCGGGTTTTCGTGCGCGAGCCCGGTGAACGCCTCGGGGTACAACCGGGCGAGGGTGTCCATGATTGGCTCAACCCGATCCTTTGCGGACGGCAGTTTCTGAGCGGTTTCTGAATCCATGTCTCTCTTGGCTCGATATCGCCCGGCCGCGCGGGCCGTTCACGAAGATGTTGTATCCCGTCACTGCAGACGGTCAAAATGACGCACCCAGCCCGGAGGGAACTTTCATCGCTGCTTGGGACAGGTGAGATCGCGTAACTCCAGGTAGCCACAGCCTTTACCCTGCAAGCACTCCGTCCCTCGTTTGGATTGGTCAGGGTGACTCTGNNCTGTGGTTAAATTATGATTTACAGGCTAACACTAACCATATACATACGGAGAGGAGACAAAAGGCGATGCCGCCTCGCCAGCAGCTCTGGTTGCGGCTCTGCCGCGCGGTGGGTATCGGATGCCAATAGAGTTCGTCGGCCAGGTCTGCGGCTACCAGCACTGATATCGCATTCCCTCCACAGAATATCGCTGTAGAATGAGGTTCTCTCCGATCGTCCGGTAACGACCGCCCGAGTATCCCGACCCGGTGATCCTGCTCGCCGCTCTACGAGATCTCCCATGCCCCGCACCCTCTCCCTCGCAATCGTCCTGCTCGCCACCCACGGACTCGGGGCAGCCCCTCCGGCATCCGCCGTTGCCTATCATCCCCGGGGCACGATGGTTGCCGTCGGGTCGACCGGAGAGGTCCGGCTCTTCGACCCCGCGACTGGCCAATCGATCCGCCGGCTCACCATCACCGGTCGGGTGACCGCGGTCACCTTCGACCCGACCGGAACCTGGCTTGCAGTCGCGGCCGGAGAGGCTGGCAAAACTGGCATCGTCTCGGTGTATCCTGTTGGAGCAGGGGCCGGAACGGAGCGGATCTGGAAGGCCCACTCGGATGCGGTCTATGCGATCGCGTTCACCCCCGACGGAAAATCGCTCGCCACCGCAGGGTACGACCGTGTGATCCGCATCTGGGAGATTAACGGGGCGGGGACGACAGGCAATCAGCCGGACGGGCTCGCAGTGCCCAAGCGGGAACTCAAAGACCATAGCGACACCGTCTACGGCCTCGCATTCCACCCGGGAGGCACTCTTCTTGCCTCGGCCGCCGCCGACCGGGCGGTGAAGGTCTGGGACGTGACAACCGGCACCCGACTCTACACCCTCAGCGAACCCACGGACTGGCTCCATGCGGTCGCCTGGAGCCCGGACGGTACCCACCTCGCTGCCGCCGGGGTCGACAAGAGTATTCGGGTCTGGCAGGTCGATCGGACGGGGGGAAAACTCCTTCATGCGGTCTTCGCCCACGAGCAACCCGTCTGGCGGCTTGCTTACACAGGCGATGGTAAGACTCTCTACTCGGCTGGCGAAGACCGAATCATCAAGGCGTGGGACGCAGCCAAGATGGTCGAGACGAAGGTCTTTCCGGCCCAGCCCGACACAATCCTCGGGTTCGCCGTCCGACCGGATGGGAAGCAACTCGCGGTCGGGCGGTTCGATGGCACGGCCATCCTCATCGACTCAACGACGAACCAACCGACGGCCCAACTGCTCCCGATCAAGCCGCTTCCCCCCAAAGCCGAAGCCCTGGCTCCGAAAGCAGCCACCCGTGGGAAGATAACCCGGCTCGTCGTCACAGGGAAAAACCTCGATCACGCCACCAGAGTGACTGCAAATCTACCCGGGATCGAAGCGAAACTCACCTCCCCGGGTTCGTTTACCGATCGGGTCGAGATCGACGTTACTGTTCCTCCGTCGGCCCCGGTCGGCGCAGCGCAACTCATCTTTGAAGGCCCAGCCGGGAAATCGGCCCCGCTCACCCTGGCGATCGACCGACACACCGCCGTTGCCGAATCCGGTGTCACCGACTCGACCCGCGCTGCAATGACGGTCACCCTCCCCGCGACTGTTGCCGGATCGATCGACCGGGCGGGGGGCATCGATTTCTTCCGCTTCGAGGCGACTGCGGGGCAACCGATCGGGGTGCAGGTCGTCGCTGCGGAACTCGGCTCGAAGCTCGATCCGGTTCTGGTGCTGACAGACTCCGCTGGGCAACCGCTCGCCGAGGGCGGGGCCGTGCTCGGCTACACTATCCCCCGGGCCGGCACCTATGCCGTTGGCATCCGCGATCGTGAGTACCGCGGGGCCGCCGACATGACCTACCGCCTGCACATCGGGGACGTCCCGGTTGTCACCGGAGTCTTCCCGCTCGCAGTGCAGCGCGGAAAGACGGCCACCGTTCATGTCGATGGAGTCCACCTTGGCTCGCCCACAGGGTTAACGGTCAGCGTGACGGTGCCAGCCGATGCCGCGTTGGGCTCGCGGATTCCGCTCCCACTCCCGACGGGTGGTGAGAAGCCACTGGGGCTGGCGTCTGTGGTCGTCGGGGAATTTCACTCGGTTGTGATCGACCCCGCGGCTGGTGGCGACATCCACGTCCCGGGTTCGGCCGATGGAATTCTCCTGAAATCGGCTGACGCTCAGGTCGTCCGGTTCGCGGCCAAGAAGGGCGAGCGGCTGATCGTCGAAACGCTCGCCCGCCGGGCCGGATCGCCGGTGGACACCGTGATCGAGATCCTGGATACGACCGGGAAGCCAGTCCCGCGGGCTGTCCTCCGAAGTACCGCCAAACTCTTCTCCACATTCCGGGACCACGATTCGGCCGGATCTGGAATCCGGTTGGAATCGTGGAATGATCTCGCGATCGATCATTATCTCTACGTCGAGGGTGAACTCATGCGCGTCTTTGCCCTCCCAAAAGGGCCGGACGACGACTGCCAGTTTTATCAGGTCAACGGGCAGCGCGTGGGGTTCCTGGACACGACTCCATCGCATCACAGCCAGGGTGGAGCGATGTACAAGGTCGAGATCCATCCTCCGGGTACGACGTTCCCGCCAAACGGGCTGCCGGTCTTCCCCATCGCCTACCGCAACGACGATGGTGGGCCGGGGTACGGGAAGGACTCGCGGATCATGTTTGATCCACCAGCCGACGGAATTTATCAAGTGCGGGTGACCGACGCCCGGGGCGCTGGCGGACCCACACATGCTTATCGGGTCACTGTCCGCCCACCGCGGCCAGACTACTCGATTAACTTTAACCCGACCGCCCCGTCTGTCTGGAAGGGTGGGGCGGTTCCGGTGAACGTTTCGACCACTCGACTGGATGGGTTTGATGGTCCGATCCATTTGACGCTCGAAGGGCTCCCCAAGGGCTTCCACGCGCCCGCCACGGTGATCGAGGGCAACTTGACCGGCACCGCCTTCGCCCTGTTCGCGCCGGCGGATGCGGTCGTCCCGCCGAACACGCAGATCAAGTTGGTCGCGAAGGCAATGATCGGTGGGAAGGAGGTCGTTCGCGAGGTGATCGGTGGCCTTCCGAAAGTGATCGAGCCCGGCGACATCGTGACCACGACCCGACAGAACGCGATTGTGATCCGTCCGGGTCAGGAGACGCGGCTGGTGGTGGACATCGAACGCCGCGGCGACTTCAAGGGGCGAGTGCCAGTGGAAGTGCGCGGATTGCCGCATGGCGTCCGAGTGCTCGACATCGGGCTCAACGGCATCCTGGTGACCGAGCGGGACACAAGCCGGGAGATCGTGCTCTCCGCCGAGCCCTGGGTGCAGCCGACGGAGCATCCGATCCTGATCGTCGCCCGCTCCGAGCGGAAAGGGACCGAACACGCCGCGCGAGCGGTGCTGTTGAAGGTGGAGAAGTGAGGGTTTGGTGGTGAGATCCGCGGGAGGAGGGGCGGGGCTGGCGATCTCATTATGCGGGAATCTTACTCACGGGGGGTCGCCTGTGGCCGGTCGGGCTCCTCACAAAGCCGGGCGACCAACAGTCTTTCGGCAAGGCAATGCAGGTGGGGGTTGGTTGACGAGTAGTGGGTCGGGACCAAGAGCTAACACAGCGCCTTCCAAGTTCGGGCAGAGAGTCGGTACGGGTCACGCCTTCAGTCCAGAATCGCCACAGTGTTCGCAGACAAGACTTTCGTACTTATCAGAGCAGACCGCAATTTCACCAACAGAATCGATTCCTGGGGCGAGGTCACGCCGCGGTTTGCGCGGGGATCGGTGAAATCCCAGCAAAAACCCTTGAATTCCACTGGATCGCTTGAGGTTTCTTGCTGAGTTTGTGGCCACAAGGGTGAAATCGCATCTCCGGAAGATTAATCTTTCCAAGGACTTGCGACGTTCAATCTGCCCGGCGAGTGTCGTCTCTGCAAACCGCGGCGTGACCTCTCCTGGGGCTTTGAACCGCCCTGAGGGTTGACACAACCTCCATTCTGTCAGTAAGATGTGGTTATTGAGTTTGCCCTTTCTAAGAAGGGTATCGCGAGGCAATCATGGCGGTTAATCAGCCAGAGTTCGCATCTCTTCCTCCTGAGGCGAGCCTGCCTGTGGGCGTGTTGCGCGACTTGGATGAGGTTGCCGCCAGTTCTTTCGATGTTCAGGATCCTGCCACTAGAGCGAACTGCGTTCTCGCAGTAACGCAATTCTACCTCGCAGTTGGAGAATTTCGTCGGGCAAGCCGTCTCCTCGATCGAGCCACAGGTAGCGGTCGTGATGCGGTGTTTCCCTGTAAGGTCTCAATTACCGTCTCGGGAGGAACAATTCGCAAGGATTTGAACAGTTGGGATCTGCACCAGGGTCGCCTCGTCTTACAACGAGCGCAGATTCTATTGGAGCAAGGTTTTGCCGATCGGGCAATAGACGAGGCTTTGGAGTGCCGCTTTCTTCTGGATGTCGATCAGCCATCGGAAGAAGCCATCGAGCTGCTCAATCTTCTCTGGTTAGCCATCGCCTCGCGAGTGGGTAGACATTCTCCGAAGCATGTTGCCACGAACTGGGAGGTCGGTGGTGCTTTGAGCAGGCAACTCGATACATGGCTGCGTGGTACCCTTTTCGATTTCTACGTCTCCTTACCCAAAGTGTGGTACCTATTGGGTATGGGTGACCATAAAGAAGCAGAGGGGATATTAACTGATGTGGTCATCCCCTCTCTGGACCAGGCCACACACTGGCCGGGGTTGGGTATCAGGGCGTGGGGAGCGAGTGGGCTCTTGGCGGCTGCAAGAAACCAGTACCCACAGGTCCAAGCAGCCCTGTATGCGGCTGAGGAGATCGCGAAAGGGACGATGGATCTCCTCAGCCGCAAATTCTGTTTGCTAATTCGCAAGGAGGCGATGACGATGCTGGGCCAGACTGAAGAAGCACGCAAGGCAACTGACGCCTTCCTCCGGAAGGAAGACTTAAAGCCCTCCGCCCCCATCAATGAGACACAGGTTGAGGAGGAACCCCGGCCCTGGCGAGGTGTCTTCTCGCCAGTTATCGAGCGTGATACGCTATTCACTGTGGAAGCGGACCTACATACAGCAGACTTACCTTCGTGGGAACCGAGTATCACCATTAATCCGCGATGGGCGAACAATGACGACGAGTGAGCCCTGGTATCAAGTGGTTGCAGCAGACGAGAAGCTGACTCAAGGGGATTTGGTCTTCAACTGCCCGCTCCTGAGTTGGAGCCCAAATCCTTTTCAGATGAGTGACCTGTCTGAAGTCGAGGTACTCAAGCAGGCAGTGACGGCGTTCAAAGCTGATGTTATTGTTATGACCCAGGCCTGCGATCTGGAACATGCAAAAGTTCGCAACGTGGTGCTGTGCCCACATCTGGCTCTTTCGAGTTTCCGCGCATCCTGGAAGCGAGCAATGGAACAAGGAGGGCAGAATCCAACCGAGAAGGCGTGGCGGAACACGTGTAACGATATCGCTGATGGTTATGTCTGGAACCAAGCATTTTTGAATAGTTGTTCGCTCGGTGAAGGCGATCTCCGCACAGAACTTCGGGTTGTCGATTTTCAGGACATCTTTACCGTGCCCCGGACCTTCCTTGAGGCTCTCCTGGCCCGGCGACTTGCCCACAGGCTGCGATTATTGCCACCGTACCGCGAACACATCTCGCAGGCTTTCGCTCGATTTTTTATGCGAGTTGGCCTCCCACAACCGCTCTCGCGAGAGTGGTAACACTTCACAACCGAAGTGGCGAGCATTTTCGGATTGCAGGGGGCTGTGTTGTTGGGGCCTGAATGAGAGGTGCAATCTCCTTGACGTCGAGTAGGACCACGCATACCGTCAATCCCATCGACCCGATCTCAGCGTCTCGCTCATGACCCGCTTACCCGATCCCAGAGTCATCCGTACCGCAGTCGCGGTCCTCACGATTGCGGTCGGGATTGCGTTGACTCCGGGGCGGGCCTCGGCTACCTGCGGCGACTACGTCTTGATCGCTGGCCAATCCTCGGAAGCTCAGCACCAAAACCACAAGCTGTCCACGGCCCCTGGCGAGAGCCCAGGCAACCCGGAAAGCCCCCGCGTTCCGTGTCATGGCCCTGGTTGCTCGAAATCACCGACCGACTCAATCCCACCCATCACCGCTCCCATCGGCGGCGAAGCCGATCCCAAGAACCCGCCCGCCACTCTCGGCGGAGCCGGTCCGGGCGATGGCGGGGTGAGTCGAGAACGCGACTTCACCTCCAACGAGCGGGCGGTCCACCTCCCGACCACCATCTTCCACCCCCCTCGCGCGGTCCAGGCTACTCCTTCCGACTCGTTCCGGTGCCGCTTCATTTAGCAAGGCCCTCGGCTCGTGCGATCTCTTCTGATAAGAGGCTGCGCGAACGTGGTACTCCTGGTGTGTGACATCGGAACTGTCGGACAGGTCCGTTCTCTCGAACTGTCACCCAAGTCCCCACTCACGGACCGGTCTCGGTCCGTCCGACGTGTTCCGGCACAGGGGATTGGCCCGCAGCAGTATCTTGATAAACGTCCATACTGGCAGTTTCCCGAATCGGAACAGGCCGCGCTTGCCGTTCGACAGGTGGTCAGGGCAATGATGCTTGGCGGGTGGTGCAACCGCTTGCCAATTCCACTCACTCAGGAGTGTCTCCATGTTTCGGATCACGGCTCTCGCCCTGATCGCTGCACTTGCGGTGGTTGCTGGTGTCCTGTGCAGCCCGGCAACTGCGGATGAGCCCAAATCGCCCCCCGGGTACCTCAAAGCTGCCCCGCCACCGAAGTTGCCTCCCGGGTTGGACCTCGACCGACTCGCGGACCCGAAGGAGGCCACCAAGGTTGCTGACTGGGTCGAGAAGGAATATTCTGACAGCCCAAAGCCCGAATCCGTGAGGATGCTGGTTGCCCTTCTGCGCAAGGGTTCCCAGATGGGTGGGCAGGACGGATGGTTCGGGGCCGCCGAGACCCGATACAACTGGAAGTGGCTGGCAGAGCAGCACGGCCTCGCCCCCGATGCGAAGGCGATTCCGAAGGACATATTCCACGGCTCGCCGAAACTCTTCGATCGACTCGATCGGGATGGCGATGGGGTCATCACGCCGGGCGACCTGGACTGGTCGGATCGGAACCCCTACGTCCAGCAGCTCGGCCTGGTGAGTCGGCTGTTCCGTCGGATGAATACGACAGGGACCGGGAAACTGAGCCGAGAGGAGCTTGATGACTTCTTCAAGAAGGCCGCCCGCGGCAAGGATCACGTGACGCCCGACGACCTCCGCCTGGTGCTCATTCCCCCGGGTGGTTACCTCCCGGGTGATGCCCCAAGTACTCCGATACTCGTCCGAGGTTTTCTT
This sequence comes from Gemmataceae bacterium, assembly GCA_003136315.1. Classification (GTDB taxonomy): domain Bacteria; phylum Planctomycetota; class Planctomycetia; order Gemmatales; family Gemmataceae; genus Urbifossiella. The sequence continues at coordinate 8,366 of PLDW01000494.1, forward strand.
GCGGGTGAGATTGGGTCAATGGGTGAGGGTCCGAAGTTCGGTGCCCTTGCCCCCGACTTCACCCTGAAGACAGTGGACGGGAAGGAGACCAAAACACTCTCGAAGTTGCTCGGACCCAAACCCGTTGTCCTGGTGTTTGGGAACTTTACGTGTGGACCATTCCGCGCGTTGTACCCCGAAGTCGAAGCGGTCTATCGCCGTTTCAAGGATGAAGCGACCTTCCTGATGGTCTACGTCCGTGAAGCCCACCCCACAAACGGCTGGGCGATGGAATCGAACGTCCGGGCGGGGGTCGCGGTGAAGCAGCCCACCACATTCGGAGAGCGTGTCGAGGTGTGCAACCAGTTCTGCCAGAGACTCAAGCCAGAGATCCCAGTCGTGGTGGATGAGATCCACGATCCGGTCAACACAGCCTACAGCGGTGTGCCTGCGAGGCTCTACGTGATCGACACGAAGGGTCGGGTGGCCTACAAGAACGGCCGTGGACCATTCGGATTCCGGGCCGGCGAAATGGAGCAGGCACTCGTCATGAGCCTCCTGGAAATCTCATCGGCGAAGGAACCGAAAGCCGCCCCAGTTGGCCGTGCCCCGCGATAATCGATTGATGAACCGAACCTGTAGCCGCAAGTGTCCGAGGAGGAATCATGACCTGGATCAAGAACGTGCCCTATGAGCAGGCCGACCCCGAACTGCGTCGAGTCTACGAGTCCATCTACTCCCTCTATCCGGGGGAATACCGCGACCCGGTGCCCTCTCTGGTCAAGCCGGACGGGACCACCGACAGCGTTACCGCTGCTCACAGTCTGATCCCCGAGGCGATGCGGCACATGATGTCCGGGCTGGCAGTCCTGCTCCAACCGAACCTGCCACTCACCCGCCGACAGCAGGAGATGATCGCGTCGGTTGTGTCCGTCCACAATAGTTGCTTTTACTGAACGGAGAGCCACATCGAGTTCCTCCGCCGGGCGAGCCTGGACGACGAACTTGCCGCCGAGTTACGGCGGGACTACACCCGAGCCAACCTGTCCGAGGCGGATCGTGCCATGCTCGATTTCACCGCCCGCCTGACCACGGCGGCTTACAAGCTCACCGCCGAGGATGTCGCCGGCCTCAGGGCGGTCGGATTCGATGACACCGGCATTCTGCAAATCACGCTGATCGCGTCGTGGTTCAACTACATCAACCGCCTGGCCGACGCGCTGGGAGTCGGCCGCCCCGATCCCTGATACAGGAACACGCAGAGGCTATCACATTCCAGGAGCAAACATCGGTCTAACGGGNNTGTGCTCGACACGAAATGGGAGGAACTCACTCCCTGCTCGATCGACTTTGCTGGCACTTCGGTTCCAGGGTCGCGATGACCGGCTGACCGCGGGGAACACGGCCACGATTTCGACCGATCCCCCAATCCAGCAGACGAGTGGCACGGCTGTTGCATAAAAGGATCTCGTCTCCCGAATTGATGGAAATCGGGAGATCACAACCCGTAGGGAGATTATCATGGCAGACAGCACACGCGATAAACTGGAACAGGCGGGTCATAAGGCGGCTGAGAAAGCGAAAGAAGCAGCCCACTGGGTGAAGGAAAAGGCTGAGGAGGCCTCCGACTGGGCGAAGGAGCAGCTCCACAAAGGGCAAAACGCTGCTGATGAAGCGGCTCAGAAGGCCCGCAATACGGCCGAGGAGAACCGCAACAAGGACGCATCGTGTGGGTGTGGGTAAGGAAGTGGGGTCGGTAGACAGAGCCAGCGGACGTGGGGGGGGGGGNNGGTAACTCCCGGCCACGTCCGTTTTCTTGCGCGGTTGCCTGCTCGCAACCGGGCAATGGACTCCGAAATTCCCTTTTTACCCAGCGCCAGGGCTCTTGCGTCGTACAATATTGGCTATGGAACGGCTCAACAAATACCTGGCACACGCCGGGATCGGTTCTCGTCGCCACTGCGACACGCTGATTGCCGCTGGGCGGGTCAAGGTGAATGGCGTCCGCGTGTCGGATTTGGGACTGAAGATCGACCCGGACGCACATCAGGTCTCCGTGGATGACCACGCGGTCCGATCCGAGAAGCCGGTGTACTGGGTGGTCCACAAACCCGTTGGTTACCTGAGCACGAACAGCGATCCGGCCGGGCGGCCCCGGGCCGTCGATCTGCTTCCGCACGTCGATCAGCGGGTCTACACAGTCGGCCGGCTTGACGAGGGGAGCGAGGGATTGCTCCTCATGACCAACGATGGGGAACTGGCGTTCCACCTGATGCACCCACGCTTCGGTATCCCGAAGACCTACCTCGTGTTAGTCGCTGGGAACCCGACTGCCCAGGACATCCAGAAGCTTCTCGATGGTGTCTGGCTGAGCGAAGGGAAAGTCCGGGCCAAGAATGTGCGACGGATGAAGCCACAGGGGAACAGCACCTGGCTGCGAATCGTGCTCACCGAGGGGAAGAACCGCGAGATCCGCCGGATGCTCGCCCAGCTTGGGCACAAGGTGATGAGGCTCCGTCGGGTCGCAATCGGCCCCATCAAACTCGACCGGTTGCCGAAGGGGAAAGCGAGGCGGTTGAGCGAGGCGGAACTCACCGATCTGCGAAACTGGGTGACCACCTCCCAGGAGCGAATCGCCAAGGCTCGCCAGCGGGCCACCGACCCTGAATCGCCTGTGGCGGACGTGCCCGACCCTGGCACGACCGGGTCGCGCCCGACCCCAGCGCGGCCGACGAAACCGCTCAACACCAGCCCACGGCCGACCAAGCCTTTCCCAACTGGCTCACGCTCAACCGATTCGCGCCCACCAAAAAAAGACCCAACCACGTTCCGGACCAGCAAACCCGATCCGACCGAGCCGTACCCAGCAAGGCCCGGCAAAAGCGAATCGCACAAAAAGGGTCCGCACGCCACCAAACCCCGCGCGGCCACGACGCATTCCGATGAGCCACATGCTGCCAAGCCCCGTGCGGCCAGGCCCGGCAAATTCGGCCAGCGTCCGACCAAACCTGTGACCCCCGGGCGGCGTCGCCCAACACGAGAGTCTTGAACCGGCGATGCCGAATCCGTCCCCGCCTGTCGTTCGTCAACCACTCATGCTCCACCGCACGGCCCGGGTCGTCGAACATACGCCAATCGCCGACCGCACATTTCGCATCCGCCTTCACTGCCCGGAGATCGCCTCGGCGATCCGCCCGGGGCAGTTCGTCATGCTCCGGCTACCAAACACCACCGACCCACTCCTTGGTCGACCGTTTGCCCTGTACGACACGCTACTCGATGCATCGGGGCAGGCGGTGGCGATCGATGTGGTCTACCTCGTCGTCGGGAAGATGACCGGCCGCCTTGTAGGCGTGAGTGTGGGTGAGTCTCTGGATGTCTGGGGACCACTGGGAAACCCGTTCCTCGATGTCGGTACTCCGGACCACGTCCGGCTCGTTGCCGGGGGGATTGGGCAGACCCCCTTTCTGGCCTATGCCCGGGAACTCCTGGGCGAGCGGGGATTTGGAGGCGATCGGCCCCGGAGGCGGGCACCAAAGGTCTCGCTGTACTACGGGGTGCGGACGGCATCCCTCGCTGCGGGAGTTGAGGATTTCCGCCGGGTCGGGGTCGATGTCCACCTGGCCAGCGACGACGGGAGCCTGGGGTATCACGGCTATGTGACCGCGCTGCTCGCAGCCGAGGCGGGGTGTGGCCCGCTGGTCGGGTGTGGGCCGGAGCCGATGCTGCGCTCGCTCATGAAACTCGCGGCCGAGTGGGGTGTGCCATGTCAGGTGTCGCTCGAAACACCGATGGCATGCGGAGTCGGAATCTGTTTCAGTTGCGTCACCCGCGTGAAAACCCCAGATGGCGGCTGGGACTACCGCCGGGTCTGTATCGACGGCCCCGCCTTCGACGCTCAGGCGCTGGGATGGGAGTGACCTCATTGCTTAGATAATTGTTAGAAAAAGTGACCCGCAGAGTTTCACAAGCCTGAAGCGCCAGNNAGCGCCAGCGAAGGGAATGCTTGTGTGCTATGGACTCTGCTGGTCATTCTGAAGCGCAAACGACAAACCCCGTCCGGAAGCATCCCTGCACCGGACGGGGTCAACGGCCGTGGCGTCCTTGCCGGCCGCAAGAGGGTCGGTGCATCACCGATCCGCTTTGGTGTGTCGGAACCGCGGGAAGTGAGGGCGGGGCAGCGACACGAGATCCTTCCGAATCGTTCCGTTCATGGTGGAGGTGTTGGTCGATCCCGTCCTCACCACCCGGACGAACGGGAGCAGCAGTAACTCGCCTTCCTTGGCGCGTCGGGCATCCTGCACGCTCCTCGCGGTCCGCTGGTTGACCCGGGCGGTTTCAAACCGGAGCCGATCCCAGAGCCGACAGAGTTCTTGCGATCCCGGCCGCAGAAATCGGGCCTTGGCCAGGACGCTGCGGGCCGCCCGCACCCGCCCGGCCTCAATGAGCCCATCCACGACGACCCGCAACACATCCAGATCATCCGGTCCGGCTTCAGCCGCAGCGAGTAACGCGCGAACTCCTGTTTTGGCGCACCCCGCTCGCACCGCCGCCCGGCCAAATGCTGCCCGGTACACGCGGTTGTCCGGAGCCAGTTCGGCCGCCTTCCGGAACCGGAGAGCCGCCTGTCGATCGTCCCCAAGCGGGTCGCTTTCATGGGTGAGACCGAACAGGTAGTGGGTTCTGGCGCAACACGGATCCAGGGCGACTGCGGCCTGGAGGTGACGGCGGGCCTTTGCGTAGTCCTCGGACTCGATCAACAACTCGGCCGCCAACCGGCGAGCATCAGCGGCCATTGGAGAGGGCAAGTCAGGGCGAGACAGGAGTCGGGTTAACTGGGCCAGGGCGGTTGTCCGTTGGCCATTACGTGCCATCGAACGAGCCGCCATCCAGCCGGAGTGGATCAATGTGAGCATCCTGCTCATAACCACTGCCTCCGTGCAGTGTGTTCGGATGGGCGATCTCGGTGTAAGTCAGGGCAAACTATACCGAGAACACCCCTCCCTGCAAGTCGAAATCTGATGCCAATCCAATTCGGAAAATACGTGAAATCTGGACATTCTGTGCTATACGGACGCTCGGGGAGCGATCCTCTCAAGTCGCCCGGCGCCAGCCGCCGATTACGGCCCGAGGGGGATGGAACCGGTTCGAACCCGCAACCTGCGGGGAGGTTTGCGTGGACTGGTCGCACTTCGGGATGACCCGCCGCCCGTTTTGTCCGGCAGTGGATACGGGAGCCTATTTCCCGGCGGCCACGCACGAGGCCGCTACCGCCGGGATTGTCGCTGCGTTCGCTCGGCGGGATCCGGTTGTGCTGCTTGATGGCCAGCCCGGAACGGGTAAGAGCCTGGTCGTCCGAAGGTGGCTCGAACAGCTTCCCGCCGCTGTGCCCCGGGTGCTGCTACCGAACATCCACGCCACCCGCCCGGCCGACCTCCTCCAGGCCATCCTGTTCGATCTGAGCAAGCCGTATCAGGGGCTGACCGAGCAGGAACTTCGACTGGGTGTGACTGCCGTGTTGCTGGCTGCCACCGAACACCCGGTGGTAATGGTGGTGGATGAAGCCCAGCACCTCAGCCACGCAGCAATCGAAGAACTCCGATTACTTGGGAATATCGAGACTCACGGCGGGTCCGCGTTGTTCGTGGTGCTGATCGCCCTCCCAAGCCTCCGGGACGCTCTCGCCCGACCAGCTTACGAAGCGTTCGCCCAGCGGGTCGGGGTCAGCGGTCGGGTCGAGCCATTCTCGGCCGATGAAGCCGCCCAGTACATCCGGCATCAAGTGAAGGCTGCGGGTGGAGATCCTCGTCGGGTCTTCGACGAGGACGCGGTGACGCTCGTGGCCGGTGCGACGGGGGGAATTGCACGAGTGCTCAACCGAGCCGCCACACTGGCGGCGGAGTTGGCCGCTGGAGCGGGTGCATCCAAGATCGACGTGGAGGCCGCCCTGGAAGCTCTGACTTCGCTGGGCATTGCACCGGCCGATGACGGGGAACTGGGTCAACCGGTTTCCCCGGCACACCCGGACCATACCGCCGAACCAGCCCGCCCAGCGCGATCCAGGGGGGGCCGTGTCCGCGGTTCGGCAACCGGCGCTGAACAGCCGACCGCCCAGGGGTCGAAGCAGAAGTCAGCGCGGAAGCGGTCGGCGTAAAGGGCATGACGCACGCACCACCGGGTTGACCGATCGGGGGCACGGAATGAGCCGGATGTACAGCATGTTGAGCAGTGGTGTCTTACCCCGAGCTGCGGTTGGGCCGGACACGGCATCACCAGCACCGGGTCGAGCCGGGGTCGTTCGACCCTTCGAAACTGCCGACCCGGCGGCCAGCGACGAGTTCGTGCTGGATGCCGATGACATCCCGTATGTCGAGGTCGGCGGACCGGGCGGCCCCGTGTTCTCTGCCGGTCCGGCCGTGGTCAAACTCCCGACGGCGAAAACCGCGCCAGCCACGAATCCCCCCGGCCCGGTCGCTGCGACGGCCACGGAGCCGAAACCTGCACCAGTGGGACCGATCCCACCTTCTCGCACGCCAGCCGTTGCCGAGCCCGCCGCGCGGCCCTTCCCACGACTCGCCGGGGTTCCCGCGTACCTGTCCGTGATCTTCCATGATCTGACTGGTCGGCCGCGGGTGAAGGCCGAGGTCGAGGGGCCAGACCCTGGCCTCGTCGCGCTTCACTTCCCTGACCACCCCGTGAGCGGCGAATACCGCACCCTCCGGGACGAAATCCGTGTACAACTCCCGGACCCCACACCGCGGGTTCTATTCTTCACCGCCGCGGCCGGGGAGGCCGGCACAACGACGGTGCTGCTCAACCTTGCCCTCACGATTGCCCACGAGGTCTCTCCGCGGGTCTTGGTGGTGGATGCGAATGTGACCCGCCCGGCAGGAGCACAGAGGCTCGCTCTGAAACCGACCCCGGGGCTCGTCGAGGTGCTCTCACAGCAGGTTCCTCTCGCCTGGGCTGTCCGGCCGTCGGTCGTCCCGAATCTCCAGGTTCTCCCGGCAGGGGGCGTGGCGGGTGGCGCTCCGCCAGCACTTGGCCAGGATCTCCCGAAGTTGATCGAGCAATTGCGGCAGTGGTATGACTGGATCCTGATCGATGCCGGGGTGTGGGGGATGATTCCGGAGCGAGACGCAGCTTGCCCGACCGCCGATGCGGTCTATTTGGTCACCCGCGAGGCGGACGTGGATCGATCGGAATTCGCGGGTCTGCGGGGATGGGTGCGGGAACTCGGCGGGATGCTCCGCGGATACATCGCCACCCGAGGCTGACCCGCCTCCCCCGATCGCCCCCGGTGGTTGAGACCGCCGCCGGTGGTAGAGCTGCGCTCGACCACCGGCTAATCGCTGCGACCCCTACCGGGGTCGTTTCGACCTACCTTGGACTGATAGATGACCCTGCCAGAGGTGTTGGAAGTACGGGAGTCCAGGTCTCGTCCGGTAGAGGAACCCGCTGAGGCTGTCTCATTCGGGGAGCCATGATCGGTCTAACGGGAGGGCGAGGCTCCTGCCGAGCGTGAGCTGGTAAAGCTCGGCAGGAGGCTCGCCCTCGCATATATCGGTCTAACGGGAGGGCGAGGCTCCTGCCGAGCGTGAGGCTGGTAAAGCTCGGCAGGAGCCTCGCCCTCCCATTTATACGTCCAATCGTCTTTCCATAAATGCACAGTCTCTGCGAGTTCATGTCTCAGCTCAGTAGTCCATGTGCCGGAATTCGTAGGCTGCGAGCCCCAAAAGCCCGACCGCAAACAGGAGCGAGGCGGCCAGCGACATCTCGGGGTAGAACCCACCCCGGCTTTTCACCGCGGCCAGTTCCGGGACCGGGGCAGAGTACTCCTGAGCCCGCATGGCGTCGAAGAACACCCCGCTCATGTCGAGAGGCTTGGGAAGCACCCAGTATCCGATCTCGACCAGCGTTCCGGCTGCCGGGGTCGTCCCTGGGCCGTCATACGCCACCACCCGGTGATGGGTGTAATTCATACCCCAGCACAGGCCCCAGAACAGGAGGGTTCCAAAGACGCTTACCACGGTGCTCCGGGTACACACCGCGACGAAGGCACTGGCCGCGTAGAAGACCGCGAAGTTGACCACCAACAGTGGAACCGCCAACCAGTAGGAGCCATCCCAGACACCGGTCGCCACGCCGAGCCCGACCCATGTGCCGGCCACGAAAATGAGCGACTGGAGCGCAACGAACAAAACCACGCCGAAGTATTTTCCGGCCAGAATCGCCCACCGCGGAGCCGGCTTGGCGAGTAGCACCGTGACCGCGTGGGGCTCCAGAAATCCGGGCAAGAAGCCAGCGGTCCAGAGGAGCGCCAGAAGCACTCCAGCGGTATCGGCGAGGATTCCCGCGAGCCACACCTGGATCAATCGCACCGACTCCGCGGGACTCTTCGAGATGTCGAACTCGGCGAGCCCGAACCCGAGCCGAACCTTCCCCTGAGGGACATCGATCCCTTCCTTGTAGACCGCCTCATTCGCCTGCGATTTCGGCATGTAAAGCGGGAGTTCGCTCGGATGCCGGGGCCGCTCGGGCGGGGCATCCACCGACACTCCGAGGCAAAACAGGACGCACAGTCCGGTCAAGCCGAGCATGACCCAGAAGAGCTTGGTGGCAACGGACTGGCGGAACGTATCGCGGATCATCCAGCGAACGGTCCGGATTGCGGTCGGGACGGTGATCACGCGGCCACCTCCTTCTCGTAGAGCGGGCGGAGGGCGGTCTCCAGGGTCCGGGTGTTCCCGGTCCTGGGGTCGCGAAGAAGGTCGTTCATGGTTCCGATGTGGACCACCGTTCCGGCCACGACGACCGCCAGCCGGTCGCACAACTCCTCGACCTCGGTCAAAACGTGTGACACGAGCAGGACGGTCTTCCCGGCCGCCCGGAATTCCCGCACCACCTGCCGCAGGAGTTGCCGGCCGGACAGATCGAGCCCTTCGGTGGGCTCATCGAGGATGAGCAAGTCGGGGTCGTTGATGAGAGCCTGGGCGAGCCCGAGCCGCTGCACCATCCCTTTGCTAAACCGGGCGATTGGTTCGCTCTTTCGGTCCGCGAGTCCGACCCGGGTCAGGAGCCCCTCGACCCGTGGGCCAATCTCCTCCGCTGGAACGCCAGAGAGCCCACCGTAGAACTCAAGCAACTCCTCTGCGGAGAGGTAGCGGGGGAATGCGTGGTTCTCGTGCATGTAGCCGACGCGCGCGAGGGTCCGGCGGTCGGTAGTCGCAGCGCCGAGCCGTGCGATTGTCCCCGACGTTGGGGTGGAGAGGGACAGGAGCATCTTGACCAGGGTGGTTTTCCCGGCCCGGTTCGGGCCAAGAAGCCCGAACACGCTCCCAACGGGTACGGACAGGGACACCCCGCGTACCGCCTGCACGCCGCCCCGGCCGATCATTCCGGTTTTGTACGTTTTGACGACATTATCGAATGCCGCAGCAATCACCGAACGCCCTCCTCGGACTGTTGCCGAAGGTTTACACCCGCTCGAAGGCAAGCTTAGCTCACACCGAAGCGAAAAGTCGGATTGGGGAAAAAGCAGGTGAAGAAATGGCCTTGCTTGGCTCCCCTGGGTTCCACCCTCAAAGTTCAGGGAACCCTGGCCTCAAGCGGGCGGCAGATGGAGGAATACCCCCCGTTATGGACAGCCGGGCCGCNNCCCTCCGTGGCGGCCCGGCGTGGGCAAGTCCCAAAGACCGGTCAGCTTTCTTCTGCCGCTCGCCTGGCGCTTCTCAGCCTGAAGGGCTGAAATCTCTCTGCCCAGTGCCACGGATGGTGCCTTCGTGTAGAATGGCGAGGGAAATGCCCTGGGTTATCTTGGAGTGGCTCTGACAGCAGGTCTTGCCATGCATCAATATCTTGGGCGGGTTTTGGTCCACCTCGTATTCAGCACCAAACAGCGCGAGCCGTTTATTGAGTGGGATTCTCTTGAGGAAACCTTCTCCTATCTCGGCGGCACACTCAACGCGATCGACTGCCCGGTGGTGAAAGTCGGCGGGATGCCGGACCACGTTCACATTCTGTTTGAGCTAGCGCTGACCCTCAGCTTGAGCAAGGCGGTTGAGGAGGTGAAACGCGAGTCGTCGAAGTGGGGGAAGGAGCACATCCACCCCGGTTTCGACTGGCAGATCGGGTACGGTGCGTTCACGGTGAGCCCGGAGGACGAACCGCAGGTCACGGCGTACATCGCGAACCAGGAGGAATACCACCGGACGCGGACATACCAGGACGAATTCCGCGAGATACTCCGCCTCCACGAGATCGAGTGGGACGAACGCGAGGTGTGGGATTGAAGGGGAGGGGTCAGGGGGAACCCAGTGTGTTGCCCAAGAACCCTAGCGCGTTGCACTGGGCGAGAAAGCCCGCCGGTCGAAGTGAATACGGGCAGGTAGACGTTGATGGGTGATGGCTGATCTGTAGCCTTCCATCCTGGGAATTGCTCCTCCCCACTTGGCCATTTCAGGCTACGTGAACACAGCGGCCACCGTCCTGATAGACGATATCTTTGGGGCTATAATCTGGCGGCGATATCCGCGTAGAGTACGCCGGTAGTAGGCTCCATAGTACCGCTTTAACAATATTGCTCGATTGCAGTACGTTAGTTGTGACGATAAGATATTCATGTTGAAACTACGAGCGTTAGAAGTCGATGTCCCCTTGACGGCGAGCACCTGGGTGGTAGGATTTTCTTACGAAGCCCGCCGATGTCAGAGGCTAGAAGAGGGATGCGGCAGGATCAACTGGTTTTGAAAGCAGCTATTGCAAGTCGCGTTAGGCGAACTCGCCTTGAACGCGGTTTCAGTCAAGCCGATGTTGCAATTCGCTTGGGATTGCATCGGCCAGCCGTGTCCGAGATTGAAGCAGCACGCCGTTCAATTTCTGCCGAGGAACTTGTTGTTCTGGCAAGGCTGTTTGGAGTGGGGGTTTCAACGCTTGTAGACATCCCCGATCTGCCCAGTGGGGAACAGACATAAGGGATGCGGACTGCAATCGCACAACAGCGGGTGGGCAATATCGGGGCACGGTTTGATGGACGACTATAGCCGAGCGTGGTACGAGCTAAAACTGCGGAACGAGTACCTGGAACGGCGCGGGGCAGAGTTCCAGTTGCTATTCGTTCGCATCATGAGTCTATGTCATCCAAACGGCGATTTCATCCCGACTCGGCCCTGGGGCAACATCGGCGATCGCAAGAACGATGGCTACCTAAAGTCAATGCGGACGCTCTTTCAAGTCTATGCGCCGGATCAGATGAATTCATTGAAAACTATTACTAAGATCGATGAAGACTTCTTCGGTGCGTTACCTTTCTGGCGAGAACACTTCGACATTTGGGTCTTCGTTCACAACGCCCGAGATGGCTTAAGCCCCGATGTGGAACAGAAGTTGCTTGATTTGGAAGGTGCTCATCAACACATCCGGCTCCGCCACTGGTGGTTCCCTGATCTGAGAGGCAAGATTTTCTCACTCTCACAGACAGATATTGCCTCGCTTCTTGGTCCGATTCCTTCTCGCACTGATATCTTGAATATCCAGGTGCCTGAGTTGAGTGTGATCGTTCAGCACATTGCCGGTTTGTCCGAACCGCCAGTGCCTGACCTCCGCCCTCCCTCTCCCCGCAAACTGCTCGCGAACGGCTTGTCACCAGGGGTTCGCTTCTTGCTCTCGGTTGGAATGGTCTCCGGCCACCGAGTTGGTGAGTTTTTCAATGGGTATCATGACCTGACCTTGGGAGATAGGGTCGCCGCAGCGCTCACGCGGGAGTACGAGCGGCTTCGCAATGCCGGAACACTGCCAGACAATATCTTCGCTTCCCTCCAGGCGTTCGTATGCGGCAGCCCTCCAGCCCCGCCAGCGCGGCAGGCAACAGCTCTGGTCATTCTGGCATATTTGTTCGAGGAGTGCGACATTTTTGAGCGCCCCCCGGAGGTAAGCGAGCCGTGATCCTACCCACCAAACGGCTAAGCCAGGATCGGGCTTTGCTCTATGTTGGGGGGCAAATCCTCGGACTATTAGACGAACCCAAGACGGTTTCCAGGCTCTGGGACGAGCTCAAACAGACACGGATCGCGAGGTCGGAAACTGCAATGTTAACCTATGATTGGTACGTCCTAGCACTCGACTTGTTGTATGCCGTCAGTGTGATTGAATACGACCGAGGTCGGATTCGGAAGACACCCACATGATCCACCGAATTTACAGTGACCTGCCGGGGTTCAAGGAGATGGCGTTCCACAAGGGACTTAACCTAGTCCTGGCCGACAAAAGCCCGGGGGCGACTGATCGGCAGACGCGAAACGGGGCTGGCAAATCAAGCTTCGTCGAATTGATTCACTTTCTTTTAGGCGGCAACTGCGGACCGGATTCGATCTTCCGAACCGTAGAGTTGGCTGACTCGATGTTCGGAATTGACCTGGATCTTGTTGGTCACCGCGTTGCTGTCGAGCGGAGCGGGAATCAACCCAGTAAGCTGGTGGTGGCCAGCGGAGACACGACTAGTTGGCCTATTCCTCCGAAGCCGGAACGTGGTTCCAGTCGTCTGGTTATCTCCAACGAAAACTGGAAAGTTATCCTCGCCCGGCTCATGTTTGCATTGGATGATGATGCTGAAGACGATAAGGAGATTAAGTACTCACCAACATTTAGATCACTCTTCGCCTATTTCGCCCGACGACAGTCAGCTCTGGGATTTGTCTCGCCGGTGCAACAATCGGGGAAACAACAACATTGGGACCAGCAGGTAGCCGTGTCGTTCCTGCTCGGCCTCGACTGGTCAATCCCCCAGGCATGGCAAACTGTCCGAGAACGGGAGAAATCTCTTGAGGCACTCCGCAAAGCCGGCGGTCAGGGGGCATTCGGGGAAATGCTTGGTACGGCGGCAGAACTCCGCGCCCAACTTACATTGTCCGAGGAACGCATCCGCTTAATGCGAGAGAGGATTGCCAGTTTCCGTGTCCTCCCACAATACCGAGAGTTAGAACGGGAAGCATCCGAACTGACCCGGCGGCTCAATGACTTGGCCAACGAGAACGCCCTCGACCGGCAGCTCCTGACCGAGCTTGAACGCGCGATCCAAGCCGAGACACCACCTCCATCCGCCGATCTGAACCGGTTGTATCAAGAAGTCGGTGTGGCCCTGCCCGGCATTGCCATACGGCGGTTCGAGGATGTAAGGCAGTTCCATGCGTCGGTGATCGCAAATCGCCGGTCCTATCTACAGCAGGAGCAGAGCGAAGCATCCCATCGGGTCGAGACCCGTGATCGCGCCAAAGCCGAAAGTGATTTCCGCCGCGCCGAGGTTCTAAACCTTCTCGCCACTCACGGTGCTCTTGAGCATTTCAACCTGATGCAAAATGAGGTTTCGCGACAGGCGGCTGACGTGGAATCGCTTCGGCAGAAGCTGCGAACAGCTGAAACGTTGGAAAGCGGCAAGACAGAACTCGATCTCGAACGCGGTCGCCTTCTAACCCGTTTGAGGCAAGACTACCAGGAGCAAGAGGGCCGGATCAAGACAGCGGTTCTAGCGTTCGGCGAAATCTCGGAAGCCCTCTACGAAACCCCTGGTATCTTGACAATTAGCCCGGAAGCTAATGGGCCGAAGTTCGATGTGAAAATTCACGCTGCAAAGAGCAAGGGCATTAGTAATATGCAGATCTTTTGCTTCGACCAAGTGCTGATTCGTCTCTGTAGTGAACGAGGGATTGGCCCGGGGTTTCTCATCCACGACAGCCATCTTTTCGACGGTGTTGATGAACGACAGGTGAGCAAAGCATTGGAGGTCGGAGGAGAGACAGCCAAACGATTAGGATGGCAGTATATTGTAACTATGAATTCAGACACAGTGCCACCATCTTTTGATCCTAACGGCTACGTGGTGCAGACGCGGCTAACAGATGCGACGGAGACCGGAGGGCTTTTTGGGGTTCGATTTGGATAACAGATGCCAGGTTCAGATCCAATGCTCCGACCAATTGTTGACTGCATCCTTGCTGCTCCTCAATCGGGTAGATGTACTTTCCGATTCGGCCGCATCACGACGCCCCATCCTACTGCAGCACCCCTCGCCAAAACGACGGGACAGCTTCCCATGCGGCCCGGTACGTCGCCTCCAGTGGCACCGGGATGTACACCTCCTCCGTCAAAAATAGCGGCATGTCCTTCAACGTGAGGCCCACGGCCGTGGCTTCGACGAACGACTCTGGACACGGGCCACCGATATACGCGGCCAGCGTCAGCGGTTTGTCCGGGGGTAGGGTGAACTCGTTGTCGATGAACTGGTCCCAGATCGCCCGGTGAAGGCCCTGCGGATCGCGCGGCCCAGGTGGGAACAGGTCCACGATCAGCAGGTGGACTCCCGCTCGCAGCACCTCCACTGCCTTCTCCACGAATGCCCGCAGACCGTGCCGGTTGTTCTTGTTGCCGGGCGAGACGATCTCGATCATGGCCACGACCCGGTGATTGCTGGTGTGGCGGATGGTGACGGCCTTGGCCTTCGCTGCGTACCGGTCCGGCTCGGCCCGGGCGCGGAACTGCACCTGCGGCGGGGCCGTGGCCAGGGCGATCCCTCCCTTCGGCTCCCCTCGGGAACTCACCCCGTTCGTGGGTTCCTCCAGCGTGATGACGTCCGGCCCCAGACCGCCAGCGATCTGCTCGGCCAGCGCGTAATAGTCCGGCGGCAAAAGGCCGCCGTTCAGTACGTCGCTCAAAGCCGAGATCCAGCGGTGGTGAAAGTGATGAAAGATCCCCGCATCCACGCGGGTCCAGTCATGAATTGGCATGGGAGCACTCTGTTACGCATGCGGCGGGAGAAACTCGACCAGGGGGATTGGGTGCCACGGGCGGCTAGTCCGCCCGTGCGACGCCTTCACGGGCGGACTAGCCGCCCGTGGCACCCATAAGGCGAGCGGCAGAAAAAAGCTGACCCGCCCTTGGGACTTGCCCCCCGCCGGGCCGCCACGGAGGGCGGCCCCTACACAGCATTCGTAGGGGCCGCCCTCCCTGGCGGCCCGGCCTGTCCCTGGCAGGTGATCAGCCTCCATCTGCCCCTCGCCTTAGTGTTTTCAGGGTCAAGGCAGCATTGGGGGTCGCTTTTGGAAGACCTTCCTCGCTCGGCAAATGGGGAGTACGCCTCACAGGCTTGTCCGTCCCTCAGGTGGTCAGCCTGCCTCGGCCGGTTCGCTGGCAGGTTTCTCGCGGAGTCTCGGCTCGATGAGCACCTTCGCCACCAGAGTGACGAGGGCGAGGAGAGTGAGCACAGACGCGAGAGCAAACGCGGCGGGTGTGCCATGCGAACCGGGAGTGTCGAACAGTTTCTGGACTTGCAGCGGGATCGTATCCGTCTGCCCACCGATCCGCCCAGAAACAACGTACACTGCCCCAAACTCTCCCATTGCCCGGGCATTGCACAGGATCACCCCATATAGCAGACCCCACTTGATGTTCGGCAGAGTGACACGCCAGAATAGATCCCACCCGCCCGCGCCCAGACTACGGGCCACCAGTTCCTCCTCCGGGCCGTTTGCCTCCAACACGGGGATCAACTCCCGGGCAACAAACGGGAATGTCACAAACGCTGTTGCCAGAACCATTCCGGGGGGGGCGAAAATGACCTGATACCCATGCGCGCGGAGCCAGTCGCCCAGGGGGGTCTGGAGGCCGAAAAGCAGCACGAACGCCAGTCCGGCGACGACCGGGGAGACCGAGAAGGGGAGGTCAATGAGGGTGGTCAGGACGGTCCGACCGGGGAAGCGGAAGCGGGCGATAACCCAGGCCGCCGCCACTCCGAAGACGACGTTGAGCCCCACCGCGACCGGTGCCACCACCAGCGACAGGAAAATCGCGTGTCGAGTGTCCGAGCTCGCTGTCAGGTTCTCCCAGTACGTGCCCAACCCCCGCCCGAGTGCGTGCGAGAAGACGGCAACAAGCGGGACTCCCACCAGCACCCCCACGATCAGCATGGTTACCCCGACCAGACCCCAACGCACAAACCACGAGTCCCTGGCCTTCCGATGGACGGGTGAGCCAGTCATCACGGGGGTGGTTTCAACCGCCATGTCGGTGGCTCCACCGTTCGAGGAGGTTAATCATCACCAGGAGTCCGAACGAAAACCCGAGCAAGACGACCGCGATGGCTGCGGCCTCGGCGTAAGCGGATTCCTCCAACCTGGAGACGATCAGGAGGGGGGCGATCTCGGTCTGGTATGGCATATTGCTGGAGATAAAGATGACCGACCCATATTCCCCAAGCCCGCGGGCAAATGCCAGGGCAAAGCCGGTCAGGGCAGGAGGGATCAGCGATGGGAGGAGGATTCTCCGAAACGCCTGCCACCGGCTCGCTCCGAGCACCGCCGCTGCCTCCTCGACTTCGGAATCCAGGTCAGCCAGTACCGGTTGGACCGTCCGGACGACGAATGGAAACCCCGTGAACACCAGAACGAGAACGATCCCTAGCCGCGTGTAAGCAGCCTCCACCCCGAGCGGAACGAGGAATTGCCCCAGCCATCCGTTCTCCGCGTAGAGACTTGCATACACAAGCCCTGCAACCGCAGTTGGTAGGGCGAGTGGGATATCGACCAGGGCATCCACCAGTCGTTTGAGAGGGAATTCGTAACGGACGAGGGTCCAGGCGACGACCAGCCCGAGCACAACATTCACAGCCGCAGCAATCAGGGCGACCCCAAACGTAAGCGCGTAGGCGGCACGAGCCCGCTCGTTCCACGTCGCGGCAAGGAACTCCGCCGGGCTGAGCGACGCGGCCTTCAGGCCGCAGGCTGCGAGCGGGAGGAGGACGAGCAGGCTCAGGTACAAGATCGTGTACCCTAGCCCAAGTCCAAATCCGGGTAGCGCCCGGCGGCTGACCCCACTCATGCCACCACCTCATGCACGCACACAGTCGGCTGTCTCATTTCAGGAACAATCATCGGTCTAACGGGAGGGCGAGGCTCCTGCCGAGCCGCACCACTCACGCTCTGCTGGAGCCTCGCCCTTCCGTTAGACCGATGAGCCAGCAAGTGCATGGATGAGGGCCAGGATGTAGGTCGGGTCGAGGCTTTGNNCGGCCTGAAAAGCCGTTTCCTCCCGTACAGGCCGAAGGCCGGGGTATCGGCTCCAGCTCAAGGAGTGGGGACCGAGTCGGATCACGATACGACACTCTGACAATTTTATTCTGTTACATTTTCTGTGTTGCCCCGCTTGGACGACACTCAAGCATTCTGACAATTTTATTCTGTTACATTTTCGGCGTTGCCCCGCTTGTGCGACACTTGGACACTCTGCCGGGTGCCGGGTGCCATGCCCACGGCTTTGCGGGGGCATGTGAGCGAAGTCCTCCGCTGGTGGTTCATGGATGTCCACCCCAGGCGGCGGACATGGCACACGGCTTGTGCGATCGTCAAACGTTCTGCCAAATCTATTCTGTTACATTTTTTGCGTTGCCCCGGTTCAGGAATACTCGAACATTCTGCCAAGGCTATTATGTGACACTTTCTGCGCTGCCCCGCTTTGGCTGTTTCACGCGGTTCTCGGGGATGTTCCAGATGGGGCGAGTTCCAGGGGTTTTGAGTGAGAATCGTCACAACTGCCTCCTGGTTTCACTCATGGAAGCGGTTTCCAAGCATTCTGTGCGACCGTTTCGGCCCCGGACGCTGCGGCCAAAACCACTAAACACCATGATGCCCAATCTCTCTTTGATGCGGGATGTCATCGAGACAGATCATTCAGGTCATCATATCGGAGGAAGTTGCCTGCCAGAGAAGGTATCGGCTGATGGTGCATTTGGCCCTCTTGGGACCGTTCTTGCCGGACCAATTCCCCATGATGACCTGTCCAACGCCTTACTTTTTACGGGCGTAGAGTTGATCGAACTCCCCACCCTCGGCGAAGAATCGCTTTTGCACATCGTCCCACTTTCCAGACTCGACAAGGGAAGTCGCTCGGCGGAAGTCCCCATCCGGGAACCGGTCACGGTGTCGTGCAAACACCCTCGGGTTGGTCGGCCGGTGGAAATGTTTCGCGATCAACTCCTGCGCGGGTTCAGTGTACAGGAACTGGAGGTACGCCTCGGCCACCGCTCGGGTTCCTTTCCGGTCGACGTTCTTGTCGACGATGGCCACATGCGGCTCGGCCAGCACGCTCAAGGGGAGAGGGTCGCCGGGTCGGGTGGGGTACACGATCTCCAGTGCTCCGCCAGCCTCCTGGACTTCAAGGTGGGCCTCGTTCTCCCAGGTGAGATGGACATCTCCGAGCCCCTTCTGGGCAAACGTCATGGTTGCCCCACGGGCGGCGGCGTCCAGAACCGGTGTCCGCTGATAGACACCGCGGACATATTCTCGGGCCTGGTCCTCGGTCCCGCCCCGCCACACCACCGATCCCCAGAGCCCGAGAAAACTCCACTTACCGTTCCCCGATGTCTTCGGGTTGGGGGTGATGACAGACACGTCATCGCGGGCGAGGTCGGCCCAGTCCCGGATGCCCTTGGGGTTCCCTTTTCGGACCACGAATACGATCGTCGACACGTAGGGGAGGGATCGGTTGGGAAATCGATTTTCCCAGCCCGAGTCAAGCAACCCGGCCTTTCGAACAACATCCGTGTCGATCCAGAGCGCGAGGGTGATCACATCGGCCGGGAGGCCCTCGGCCACTGCGCGGGCCTGACTTCCCGATCCGCCGTGCGATTGACGGATGGCGAGTCGCACCTGATGTTTTTCATAATACGACTTCACAAATGTGTCGTTGACATCGCGCCACAACTCCCGTGTGGGATCACAGGCCGCGTTGAGGAGTTCGACCCCGGAGGTGTCGCGAACGACCCCCGCGCTCAAAATCCAGGCCCCGGCAGCCGCGATGTACAGGGCCGCAAGAAGACAAAGGAACTTCGCCCACACGATGGCATCTCATACGACAGGACGAGCCTGGGAGCCCCCAGGCAGGTCAAAGTTTATCAAGTTTCTGGCTTTAGTAGTGTATTTGATCGGATTGGGTTGGCAACCGGGATGAGGTTCTTTACTGCGGCGGGAAGGTGTGCGTCGAAGCCTCGACCACTACGGTTGGTCCGGTCGATTGTGCTGGCAGCAGCGAAAGACGGTTGGCCCATGCCGTGCGGACTGAGGAAGGTGGCCCGGCGCGACTGGTCGCCATCGACGGGAAAAGGTGCCGGGCTCCCACGACGCAGCCCACGGTCTGGAGCCGCTGCACATCGTCAGTGCCTGGGCCAAGTGGCGACCGAGGAGAAGTCCAACGAGATCACGGCCATCGCCCAACTGGTGAAGCAGATCGAGTTGAACGACACGATCATCACCATTGACGCGCTGGGCTGCCAGAAGGACATCGCGCCGGAGATCGTGGGCAGCGGGGGCGATTTCGTGATCGCCGTCAGGGACAACCAGCCGAAGCTCCGAGAGGCGATCTGGAAACACCGGGAGAACTGGGCAAAAACCCGCCTGTTCAAACAAAGCCTGGTACTCGGATTGATTTTTCCCACATACTGGCTTATCAACGCGCACGCTGATTTCTGAACACTCACAGAAGTCGAAAGCGCTCTCGTCCGGGGGATCGAGGGCGAGCGGTGAGGGCAGAGCCTGCCTTAAGCAGATGCCAGGAAATGACCTACCACGATCCTGGGGGGTGCCACGGGCGGCTTGTCCGCCGGTGTGAGGCCTTCACGGGCGGACCAGCCGCCCGTGGCACCCCGATCCCACTGGTAGATTTTCTCTCACTAACTGCCTTTGCCCTTCGGGTCGGCAACCAGGGGAAGAAATGCAGAGTCGCTGGGGGGGGCGATGGGCGATTCTCTGCTGCCTCGCCCTCGCGGCGAGTCTGTGGATCGACCATGCCCTTGTCTCAGCGCAAGTTCCGGGGACGCCTCCCCCCTCTTCCGACCCCTGGCGACCAAACTCCGGGAGGAGTTTAGGAGAAGACCGCGCCAGCCCCCCTGCCGGTCCGATCCCCGTTACNNTTACCTCCTGTGTCTCCGTTCCCTCCCCTCCCGTAACTTCACCGTCGCCGCCACCTGCGCTACTTCCCGCACTGGCGTCCGCGCTCCCGGCGACCCCAGTCGCGGCCGGGATCGATCCTGGCAACATCCCGCAACCCGATCCCGCCGCCATGCGGCTCAGTGTGCTCGCTGGGATGGTGGGGGGGACACAACCGCCAGGCGGTCAAGAGGACAAGGACAAGAACGGCAAAGAAGACAAGGACAAGATTAACAACAATAAGAAAGACGATGACGACAAGAACAAAAATGAAGATAAGTTCAAGTTACTGCCCGATGGATGGAACTTCCATGCTCAAACTACCATTACTCCGATTTTGCAACCCGGATTCGGTGCCCAGTACTCCGGTCCCAACAGCCTGAGCACGGCAGCCCAACGCGCGGGAACAATTAGCGCAGACCTTTATCTCGGCGCGCCGTTATGGCAGGGTGCCGAGTTTCACGCGGATTTGCTGCTGTGGCAGGGCTTCGGCCTGAGTAACGCCTTTGGCCTTGAGGCCTCTCCCGATAATGATGCGTACAAAGCTGGCACCGTCGATCCCAGGTATATGTTTGCACACTTTTTTATTCGCCAAACCATCGGCCTGGGCGGGGAACAGGAGAACGTGGCCGACGGCCCCTTGACGCTACCTGGCACACGTGACGTTTCGCGATTCACGATCACGGCTGGCCGGATGAGTGTGATGGACATATTTGACAATAATACTTACAACAAGGATGCGCACACACAGTTCATGAATTGGGCAAGCACCATGCTCACCTGGGATTTTCCTGCAGACACCATCGGATACACCACAGGAATTGCCTTCGAGCTGAATCAGAAAGATTGGACCGTGCGCTATGGCTGGTTTCAATTGCCCGGCATGCCGAATGGTTTCACAGCCGATGACCGGATCTTCATGTGGCCCATCGAGCCTGGGGAGATCACCTCCGACGGGGAATTCTGGAAAGAGTGGGGAATGATACTGGAATTGGAGCGCCGTTGGCGCATTGAGGAACATCCCGGAGCCATCCGGCTTTCCGCATGGGTCGACCACGGATACCTTGCCAGCTATAGCGCAGCGACCCCTCTTCTGCTCGCCTCCCCGCCGTCTCCGAATACCCCTCAAGGAGTGGAAGCAACCGTCCCGGCGGGCGCCTTCGCCTTCCGTTACAAATACGGCTTTGGAGTGAATTGGGAACAGGAGATTGTAAAGAACGTTGGCATGTTCGGTCGGCTTGGCTGGCAAGACGGCCATGTTGCGGCGGCGGCGTACACCGACGCTGACTGGACGGTACAACTGGGCCTGAGCGTCAAAGGCGAGGCATGGCGTCGTCCCGGCGACACCTTCGGTTTTATGGGTAATTTGGTCGGTGCTTCATCCCAACAGCAAGCCTTCCTGAAGGCGGGCGGCACGGGCATTCTTAACGGCGACGGCAACTTGAACTACGCCCCCGAGATGTCTTTGGAAACGTACTATGATTTTGCCATCTCACAGAGTCTTCGCTTCGCCTTGGACTATCAGTTCTTCGCTAACCCGGCGTTCAACCGTGACCGAGGCCCGGTCAATGTCTTCCAGGCAAGACTCCACTGGCAGTACTGATAGCGGAAGATCTTCAAACCCGTACTACGAACTTGTCCAAGATCAAAACCGTGTAGTTCGCCGAGCGTGCGAATAAGAGCAAAACGGCCGCACTCTGTGTGGCATGGCCATCCTGGCCATGCTGGGCC
>PLDW01000424.1 GCA_003136315.1 Gemmataceae bacterium
CTTCCCGGCGCAACCCTGGGACAACTCAAGGCGATCGAACAGGACGCCTGCGCCAGTCCCTCCGTTGGAACTGTGAGGCTGGGGGTTCTGGCCAGGGGTTCCGTTTTGCTCTGGCGGTGTCGGTCCGGTAAACTACATGTAAAGACCATGTGTGACCCGTGAACGCAGCGTGAATCACCGCCTGCCGGGAGGATCTGCACCCGTGACCCGACTCCATCGCCTGTTTGTGGCGACAGCCCTCGTTCTGTTCGCCCCTACCGCTTCGGCCCAGGAGCCCATCCGGTTCGCCCGCACCCCGGACATCTCGCCGGACGGGAAACTCGTTGCGTTCAGCTACCTCGGCGACATCTGGACCGTCTCGGCCATCGGTGGGGTCGCCCGTCCGGTGACCATGCACGAGGCTCACGATATCAACCCCGTCTTCAGCCCGGACGGGAAATCCCTGGCGTTTAGTTCAAACCGGCACGGGAGTTACGACGTGTTCGTCGTCCCGGTGGTCGGCGGGAAGCCAAAGCGGCTGACCTTCGACAGTGCGCACGACATGGTCACCGGATGGACTCCGGACGGGAAAGGGGTGGTGTTTGCCTCCACGCGGTCGACCGCGTTTCCCTCGAACCTGGAGTGCTACGTTGTCCCGGTTGAGGGTGGGCCGGAGCGAAAACTCCCACTGTTCGAGGGGAAGGAGGCCCACTTCTCGCCGAGCGGGGAGACCATTGCGTTCGTTCGTGGGCCGGGGCTGTGGTATCGTCGCGGGTATCGCGGTTCGAGTAACGACGAGATCTGGCTCGCCTCCCCGGACGGGACAAACCAGCGGCGAGTGACGACCTACGACGGGCAAGACAGCTATCCGATGTGGAGCCCGGACGGGAAGAAACTCTATTACGTCTCGGAAAACGGGAGTAAGTCGGGCTGCGCAAACGTCGTCTGGCAGGATGTGGGGTCGACCTCCGCCGCCCCACCACACCGGGTCACCACCCACGATGACGACACTGTCCGCCGGGCGCGCATTAGCCGGGACGGGGAGTGGATTGTGTACGAATGCGGGGCCGACCTGTGGGTGGTCGGGACCAGTAGCCCCGGACACGCCCCTCGAAAGCTCGCCATTGAAGTGAACGCGGACGACAAGTCGAACACGGAACGATCGGTTACGTTCACCAAGGATGCGTCCGAATACGCTCTTTCTCCAGACGAGGAACATGCGATTCTCTGCGTCCACGGGGAGCTTTTCCTGACTCGGGTTCCAGACGGTGGAAAGGCGACCCGGCTGACCGATTCCCCGTCATATAACCACGGAGCGAGTTTCAGCCCGGACGGTTCCAGCATCCTCTTCGCGTCCGACCGCAGCGGGGTCGAAGATCTGTACTTGCTCGAACCAGACGACCCGGAACACCCGGATCTGCTCAAGGCCCACAAATTCAAGGTCACACGGCTCACCGATACGCCCGAGGAGGAGTCCGGAGCGAGTTTCAGCCCCAAGGGCGACCGGATCGCGTTTCTCCGGTCCGGGAAGCTGTGTGTGATGAAGTCCGACGGGTCCGAGCAGAAAGTACTCGTCGATCAGCCTCAGGTGTTCGACTACGACTGGTCGCCCGACGGCAAACACATGGTGTTTGCCCGGATGGATGGCTCCTTCGCAAGCGAACTGTTTATCGTTGCGACAGACGGGAAGTCGCCGCCGAAGAATGTCACCCGGTATGCCACCTACAACGGGGATGTGACCTGGAGCACGACCGGTGGCAAGATCGGCTTCATTGGCCAGCGCCGAGGGCTGTATGCCCCATGTGTGCTTTCACTCCAGAAGCCGACTGCTTCGGGGGTGAAATCGACCGCCGGTGAGATCGACTGGGACGATATTCACCTTCGCACGGAGCGTGCGGCCGGGATCTCGGCCGAGACGATCGTGATCTCCCCGAACGGCCAGCAGGTCGCATTCCGTTCGATCTCTTCCGGCGATGACCTGTGGGTGGCCAGCAGCAATGGCGGGAACCTCAGCCGTGTGACTTACGGAAGCCAGTCTCCAAGGTCGCTGCGGTGGTCAAAGAAGAGCAGTGGGATGGTGTACTTCCTCAACGGAAGCGGAGAACTCCACTACGCCCGCACCGGGAGCGTGCTCGGTTCACTGGGAGGCAGCGAACCGCCGAAGGTGAGCTTCCAGGCGAAGATGATCGTCCGCCGGGACGAGGAGTTCGGCGAGATGTTCGCCCAGAGCTGGCGGGGATTGTCCGATTTCTTCTACGACGCCAAGCACCACGATACCGACTGGACGGCGGTCCGAGCGAAATACCAGTCGCTCGTTCCGCATGTGGCAATGAAGGAGGATCTGTACACCCTCATCAGCCTGATGCTCGGGGAGTTGAACGCCTCGCACCTGGGGATCAGTGGCCAACTGCCGACTCCCCAGGAATTGACTGCCGACCTCGGCCTACTGTTCGATGATGCCTACAGCGGACCTGGGCTCAAGGTGGCTGAGGTGCTCAAGCGGGGACCGGCCGACAAGCGGGGGCTTGGTGTCAAGCCGGGGGATGTGATCCTGGCGATCGATCGCGTTGCTCTGACGGGCCGGGAGAATGTCTCCCGATTGCTCAATAACAAGGCCGGTGAGGGGGTTCTGCTGGATGTGACCGACAACCCGAAAGATCCGAAAGCGAAACGACGGGTGGAAGTGGTGGCGATCACACGGGACCGGGCCTCGGATTTAATGTACGACCGGTGGGTTGCGCAGAACGCTGCGGCGGTTGAGAAGTTGTCGGGAGGGAAGGTGGGATACATCCACATTCCGGCGATGGATGACAAGGGACTTGAGGTGTTCGTCCGGGCTTTGTACTCGGATAATTTCGACAAGGACGCAGTGGTGATCGATGTCCGGTACAACGGTGGCGGATTCACTCACGATCAGGTACTGAATTACCTGAGCGGGAAGGAACATACCTTCTTCCGCCAGCGAGACGGAGGGGAAGGGTTGGTACTCCGAAACACCGACCGGAAGTGGACGAAGCCGCTGGTCGTGATGTGCAACAACCGGTCATACTCGGATGCTGAAATCTTCCCACATGCGTTCCGTGCCCTCGGACTTGGGAAGGTGGTCGGTCAGGCCACTGGTGGATTTGTGATCGGAACGACCTCAATGCGATTGATCGATGGCTCGCAGTTCCGGCTCCCGCGGACCGGGGTCTTCACGGTCAAGGGCGTGAACATGGAGAAGCAGGGCGTGATCCCGGACGTGGCAGTGGAGATCACACCGACCGACTGGGCGAAGGGTATCGACACGCAGTTGGCAAAGGCGGTGGAGGTGGTCGAAGGGGATGTGGTGGCCTGGAAGCAGACACGGGCAACGGTGGCCGGTGCAGCAAGCGTCTTATCCAACCTGTCACCTGCAACTGCACCGCCGACCCCCAGGACGCCACCTGCCCCCGCACTGGCTCCGATGCCAAGCCCGAAAGTCATTCCACCCGCTCGCACCGAGACCAAACCGGCCGCGATCCCGCTCGCGGTGGATTGAACGCTTGCGAGCCTGGATGGCAGACGCTCGAAGAGGACGAGACAAGGGATGAATTTCATCACGAAAGCACGAAAGGCGAANNTTCGCCTTTCGTGCTTTCGTGATTCGCATGGTTTGCGTTCGCCCTGGGCAACGGAAAGGAGGTAGCCATGTCGATGGCTGAGATCATCCCTGCGGTTCTGGCGCTTTCTCGCAGCGAGAAATTCCAGATTGCGCAGATGTTGCTTGATAACTTGGCTAAAGAGGAACTGCCGCCAGCATTTACGGAAGGACATGTCTTTCCGATCTACACACCAGAGTATGCCCCGAATGCCGCAGCCCAACTGGCTCAGGCCCTTCTGGAGGACGGCACCAGCTCATGAGTGTTGTCGAGCTGTTTCCCTACTGCGACAGGAACCCAGCTTCCGCAGGGTTGGATCTGATGCCGGACCTTCCCATCATCCTTCGCCATCAGTCCCGTTCGCTGTCTGGAGTGGGATTGGTTGATAGCGGCGCATCCATCAGTGTTCTGCCCTATTTCCTGGGCGTTCAGCTTGGGTTCGACTGGAACACCCAAAAGGCGCACATCACTCTTGGCGGAACTCTGGCACACGTTGATGCTCGCGGTATCGTGGTCGAAGCGGCAGTCGGACAACTGTCGCCGGTGCGCCTTGCGCTGGCCTGGGCGAATTCGGATCAAGTTCCGTTTCTCCTCGGGCAATTCAACTTCTTCCAGGCGTTCGATATTTGCTTTTTCCGCACGCGCAGGGTCTTCGAGATCAGGCAGCCAGCCGCTGCGGGTTCTCCGTGAAAATCCAACGGTCGATCGCGCTGGCCGTCGCCTTCGCGCCTGATGGAGGGGCAGCGATTACAAGAAAATCCAATCCACCGGAACACTCCAACCAGGGACTGCCGGCTCTGCCTCGGCTGTATCGCCGCGCCGATACGTCACGGGATGGTCAGGGTCGGCTGCCCGGTAAACGTGGATGCACTCGGCGAGCGTGTCCACGTCCCAAACCACTTCGGTTCCCGCCAGGAAATACTCAGCCCGTTTGTCCGCCATTTCCGCTTCTGCGGACGGCCCGTAGTCGTTTTCACTGCGGACCTCGACGGCACAAGTCGGAGCGCCTTCAATGAACCGCATGGGATCGCTCGGAAACGGCCCCTTGTGCCAGGAGGCGTCCGGCGAGAATGACTCACGACCCGAAGCCATCAGTGGGACCGCGAAGCCGACGTTATCGGGGAACGCCTCGCCTCCGTTCTGCTGGGAATAATCGTCCAAACTTCGATAGATGCGTCCCCCCACTCGCCCCGGTTTTCGTCCCGTCGACATGAGAGACACGATCCTTCCTCCGATCAACTCCGCTTTCTCCGGAGTTCGGTAAAGATCATCGAGTGTAGCTCTGTTCTGTCCAACCGTGGCCATGCGTTGGCTCCTCGCATTCGAGACGAATCTGCCGTGAGAAATATCATTTACGGCACAGTGTTTTCCCAGGGGAATCGCCACGACGACAGCCACGATCGGGATGCCGAAAAGTTCCTGGTGCGCGAGGGTCATCCGTTCGACGAGCCGAGTCCGTCGGTCACTTGGGGGCATCCTGAGAATACTGACGTGGTTGGTGTCGAGCAGAATCACGGGGTTTCCTCGGACAACGCGGCCTGGCGATCAGCTTCATGGGCGGCTTCGATCTCAGCGAGCATGAGCCGCGTAAATTCGTTGTCCTCCGAAATGCCGACGACGCTTCGCCAATCTTTGGTCCGCGCAATGAACGACGGCGGCTTCTCGTTCAAGCGACGCTCGACTTCCTCAAGGCGGCGGGCCAAGCTTTCCAAGGTCAGTTCCGACATGGTGGTTATCCCCGATTTTCGATGGTAGTATGATACCCGGGCAAGCATTATTTCGCAGCGCTGGATTCGATCCCGTTCTGCCGACAGTAGTCCGGGCCGCCGAGGGACAGAGCCATTGGAAGACTCGGGGTCGTGTACGCCCACCGAATCCTGAACGTTCCGGAAACTTTTTCGTGTCCCCCCGTGCGTTTTCGCGGCCGATCTGCTCTAATACACTCACTGCCCGCCTCGTGCCCGCTTCGGGCTGCCACCGGAGCCCACATGCTCTCCCGCGCTTGCTTCCTACTGGCCGTCATCCTGGTCGGTTCCGTCCACTCTGCAGCACTCTCTGCGGACAAGGTGGAGTTCGCCCGTGACGTTCGGCCGATCCTGTCGAACGCCTGTTTCAAATGCCACGGCCCGGCCGTCCAGAAGGCCAAACTCCGGCTCGACACCCACGACGGGGCCACCAAGAACGGAGCCATCGTTCCCGGTAAGCCGGACCAGAGTTCCCTGGTCGAACGGGTCTGCACTCCGGGCGACGAGGAGGGGCGAATGCCCCCGCCGGAGTCAGGCGCGCATCTGACACCCACACAGATCGCCACGCTCAAGGCGTGGATCGCGCAGGGGGCCGAGTACACCCCGCACTGGGCATTCACACCGGTCCGTCGGCCAACTCTCCCGGATATCCACAATCCGGCGTCCGCGATTCGCAACCCCATCGACCGGTTCATCGTCGCCCGCCTGTGCCAGGACGGCCTCACCCCGTCGCCCGAAGCCGACAAGGCCACACTGCTGCGCCGGGTCACACTCGACCTCACCGGCCTCCTCCCCACCCCGAAGGAGGTCGACGCCTTCCTCGCCGACGAGTCGCCCAGCGCCTACGAGACTGTGGTCGATCGGTTACTCGCATCGCCGCACTATGGCGAGCGGCAGGCCCGGCACTGGCTCGATGTGGCCCGGTACGCAGACTCGAACGGATACACCATCGACAGCCCGCGCCTCATCTGGCCGTACCGGGACTGGGTCATCAAGTCACTCAATGCGGACATGCCATTCGACCAGTTCACCACTGAGCAACTCGCGGGTGACCTCCTCCCGAATGCCACCCTGGACCAGAAAATCGCGACTGGGTTCCACCGCAACACCTCCTTCAACGAGGAGGGCGGGACCGATCCGGAACAGTTCCGGGTCGAGCGCACGGTTGACCGGACGAACACTACCGGGGCTGCCTGGCTCGGACTGACGGTCGGCTGTGCCCAGTGCCACGACCACAAGTACGACCCGGTGGCGCAGGCGGATTACTACCGGCTGTACGCCTTCTTCGATTCCTGCGACGAGCCGACCCTTCCAATCGGCGGACGGCCAGGTCTGGAGCAAATCATCGCCCGACTCAACTTCATGGCGAACGACCTCCAGCGGGTCGGCGACCTGGAGGGGATGAAGAAGGTCCAACTTGAGATCAAAAAGGTGCAAGGGCAAATCCCGACGACCCTGGTCATGAGGGAGCGCAAGGCCCCGCGGCAAACCTACATCCAACTCCGCGGCGACTTCCTCCGCAAGGGTGAACTCGTCCAACCTGGGTTCCCGGCCGCACTGGCAGGAAGTGGAAAGTTGCCTCCTACCGGACGGCTGACCCGCCTTGACCTCGCGCGGTGGCTCACCTCTCCTGACAACCCCCTTACGGCTCGTGTGGCAGTGAACCGGGAATGGCAGAAGTTCTTTGGCCGCGGGTTGGCCGAGACGGAAAACGACTTCGGCATCCAGGGCTCACTCCCGACCCACCCGGAACTCCTCGACTGGCTGGCCGCGGAGTTCATGAAGCCCAGCAATAACTCTACTCCCCCTTCCTTCCCAGGAAAGGTGGCTGGGCGGTTAGGTTCTGCAAAGCCCTGGTCCCTCAAGTCGCTTCACAGGCTGATTGTGACCTCGGCGACATATCGCCAGGCATCGGCCCACCGCCCCGACCTGGCCGCGAAGGATTCGCGGAACTTGCTCCTCGGGCGGCAGACCCGGCTGCGACTGGAGGCTGAAGCGATCCGCGACGTGTCGCTCTGCGCCAGCGGCCTGCTCCACCCCGCGATTGGAGGCCCGGGGGTGTTCCCGCCGCAGGCGAAAGAGGTGTTTGCGCTCACCCAGAGTCAGCGGAACTGGGTCGAGAGCAAGGGACCGGACCGCTACCGACGGGGGATGTACACCTACATCTGGCGGCAAAGTCAGCATCCGCTGATGACGACATTCGATGCAGCCGATGCCCAGACCTCCTGTACCCGTCGGAACCGGAGTAACACCCCCCTCCAGGCGCTGCACCTGGCCAATGACCCGGTCTTCGTGGAACTCGCCGACGGACTCGGGAAGCGGATCGAGAAAGACGGGCCATCGGACGATGCCGGGAAAGTGGCGTTCGCGTTCCGGGTGTGTTACGCCCGCGACCCATCGTCGGCGGAGGCGGAACGGGTGCTGGCCTATTTGCAGGCACAACAGAAAGCCAACCCGAAAACGGCCTGGGCCGCCGTCGCCCGGGTGTTGATGAATCTGGATGAGTTCATCACTCGGGAGTAGGACGGTCGCGGAGATGATCCGGGATGTCCGGCCACCACCAAGCCCCCGACGACTGTTGTCGTCCTCGGAATCGTTGGTGAGTTGATGCAACAACTTTGAATCGAGCCATGCGGCGATCAGGCCGAATCACACCGAGGCCGGGAGCCGGATGGTGAACTTGGAGCCCATTCCGGGCTCGCTCTGGACGTCCAGCCTTCCTCCATGAGCCAGGACGACTTTCCGGGCGGTCGGCAACCCAAGCCCGTTCCCGTTTTTCTTGGTCGTGTGGAACGGCTGGAAGACCTTCATGAGCACCTCCGCCGTCATTCCACAACCGTTGTCGATCACGTCCAGGCAGACCCATTTCCGTGTCCGCGTGTGAAGCTGGGAATGGCTCGGACTTCCCGTCGCACTTTCACTCAGCTCGACGCGACCCATGAGGGTCAGCGTCCCGCCGTCGGGCATGGCCTGCTCGGCGTTGAGCATCAGGTTGAGGAGGGCCTGCTCGAACAGGTCGCGATCGAGGTCGACGAGCGGAAGGTCGGCGGCTGGAACCCAGATGATCTCGATTCCCCGCTGGCGAGCGGTGGGGGTCAGGAAATCGATCATCCGGTCGACCACCAGGCCAAGCGAGGTCGGACGAGGGTCCAGTTCCTGAGCCCGGGCATACCGGAGGAAATCGTTCGACAGGTCAACCAATTTCTGACACTCACCGTGGAGCCGGGTGACCCGTTCGAGTGCTTGCCTCTCCCGTGGGGTCTGGGGGTTTTCAAAATCCTCCGCCAGGAGCTGGAGGTTGAGAGACAGGGTGCCAAGGTGGTTCTTGATGTCGTGGATGAACCCGCCGGCCGTCTCGGCAAGGTCGGAGTGGTGCTCGGCCGACCGCGGGGCCGGTTCCGAGCAAGCGGCGCTGGTGGGGGGATCGGCGGTTGGGGCCGCAGCGTCCGACATGGTCTGTCCTCCGCATCCGGGCACAGTCAATGTACGGCGCAGGCCGACTGCTTTCGGCAGAGGGCCACCTGGGAAACCGGATCTCACGCAAAACCCAATTGCCGCCATTGGCGACAATCGACCCACCCTTGACCAGGGTGCTGCCCAAAGGTTGCTCCTGCTGTGATTATCACACTCCCTGATAAGCCCACTGGCCATTTACACCAGAGGACCTTGTGCCCGCTTACAAAACTTGGCCCGGAGGTTACGAGATTGGCAACCTCAACCTTGACGGGCGAATGCTGACCTACTTTAATCAAGATGAATCCTGATGTTTGCCCTTTGCCCCGAGCCGCCCATGCCTTCACAACCTACTCCCGGATATTCATCCGGTGAGTATTCACTTCCCAACACCCGCGACTATGTCGTTGCGGAGCTGCGATACGACAGTGGGATCGCCCTCCTGCCCAGTGTGGAGACGCTCACCTCAGCCGCTGTGAACACCCGCAACCGAAACGAGTTGAACGAAATCCTGTCGGGGTTCTCAGTCAAGCGGGTCGAACCCCTCTTCCCTCTCGGAAATGACGAGTACGATCGGCGGGCGGAAGAGGCCCTCCCTGCCTCAATGCCAGCCCCAGACTCGGAATTCGCACTGGCCGGGTTCGTGCGGATCGAACTTCGTAACCCCCGACTGTCCGGTGAGTTGGTCGACCAGCTCAAGCAGGCCCCCGGGGTGTGGAATGCCTACCTCGCTCCTCGTCCGGAACCTGCCAACATGCCAACAGGGGCCACCCGAGGGAGCCGGAACTTTGAGCCAGCTCAGGGATACCTGTATGATCCGCCGGACGGAATCGGGGCGTGCGCCGCCTGGACTCAGCCAGGGGGGACTGGGGCTGGTGTGACGATCTGCGATGTTGAGGGGGCCTGGCAACTCCAACACGAAGACCTCCCTCAGGGCATAAAACTGGTCGGGGGGAAGATGAAATATAACCGCGCCTGGCGGAACCACGGCACGGCCGTCCTCGGGGAGATGGTCAGCGTACCGAATAACGTTGGATGTGTTGGGATCAGCCACGGTGCTAGCGCCGCAGTGCATTCCGTTTTCATCAACGGGGTTTGGAACGTGGCCGGGGCAATCGTCGGAGCAACGAACGCGCTCCAGGCCGGGGATATTCTACTGATCGAGCAACACGCGAAGGGTGGGCCGAACAACAAGTTTCTGGCGATGCAGTTCTGGCCCGCGGAGTTTGCCGCCATCCGGACTGCGGTCGCGAAGGGGGTCGTGGTCGTCGAGGCGGCCGGGAACGGTGACGAGAATTTCGATCTGCCGGTGTTCGCGGGCACTGGGCTACAAAAGGATGCTGGGGCGATCGTAGTTGGAGCTGGGGTGCCACCGAGCAATTACTTCGATGCCTATGGCTACGGCGGGGTGGCACCCTCGTATTCGCGGATCGGGATCCCGCGTTCCCGAATATGGTTCTCGAACTACGGCAAGATCGTTAACGCCCAGGGGTGGGGATGGCACGTCACCACCCTCGGGTACGGAGACGCCCAGGGCGGTCGGAGCGACAAGAAGTGGTACACTCTGCGGTTTTCAGGCACATCCAGCGCCGCCCCGATGGTGGCTTCGGCCGCGGCCATCCTCCAGGGGTTCGCGAAGAACCGGCGCGGCCAGCCTTTAACCCCCGCCGAGGTGCGTGGTATCCTGATAAAGACCGGGACCCCGCAGGCGGACGACGCCCCCCGGGCACCGCTCGGTGAGAATATCGGTCCGCAACCGAACCTCCGAGCTGCGTTAGCCGAACTGGAGTTGTGGTTTGCTGGCTAAGTGTGACCGGATCGACCACCCGGTCAGAGGCTCGAAGATGCACCCGTTCGAGCAGGAACCTCCCGGGCTGCCCCCAGGGGTCTCGCCACACCTTGATGTGCGGCTCAAATCCGGGTGGCGGTTCGACCGATCCAATCGGTCATTCGTCCCGGCCATTGGCCCGCCGGTCCGACTCCGTGGCCAACTCCCGGTCGGGACCAAGATCCTCCACACGGTTCCATCACTCGCGGATGCCGACCCATCCAGTCTGTCCGAAGATGAACAGTTCCTGGCGCGATGCTTGCAGGTGGTCCCACCGTCCGGGTGCGAGCCGTCTCGTTTGGCTGAGCTGCTTCTGAGACTCGATGCGGTGGAGCAAGTCGAAGCCTCACCCCAGATTGGGCTCCCGTAAGCACTCGGATTGAGTCACCACCAGGCCAGGATCTGGATTTTGCATCTGATCCCGTTTCTCTCACAAATGAAAAAAGCCCGGCATCCCCACGGAAGCCGAGCCTCGTCGACACGGCCATTCTCGCTCAGTCGCGGCCCCGATGAGGGCCACGACCGCCACGGCCGCCCCGATCCCCTCCGCGATCTCCACCCCGGTCGCCACCACGATCTCCCCCACGATCCCCACCCCGGTCGCCGCGATCCTCGCGGGGAGGACGGTCGCCACCGCCTTCCCCTTCGGCTGGTGGGGGGAGGAGCGCCTTGCGGGACAACTTCACCCGGTCCTGGTCGTCGATCGCGATCACTTTCACCTGGATTCGGTCGCCGATCTTGACCACGTCGTCGACCCGACCGACGTATCCGGTGTCCAGTTCGCTGATGTGGCACAACCCATCGCGTCCCGGACTAATCTCGACAAAGGCCCCGAACTCCTTGATTGAAATCACTTTCCCATCGTAGATGGCCCCGACCTTGACCTCCAGCGTGAGGGCCTCGACCCGGCGACGGGCCTCCTCCACTCCCTGGCCATCGAGCCCAGCAATCGACACCGTTCCGTCGTCGACCACATCGATCTTCGCCCCGGTCTCTTCCTGGATCGCTCGAATCGTTTTCCCCCCCGGTCCGATCAGAAGCCCGATCTTCTCCGGGTTGATTCGCATCGAGACAATCCGCGGCGCCCACGGGCTGATGTCCTTCCGCGGGGCGTTGAGTGTGCCGAGCATGGTTTTGAGGATCGCCAGCCGGGCCTCCCGGGCCTGCTCCAGCGCTCCCCGGTAGATCGGCTCGGTGATCCCGTCGATCTTGATATCGAGCTGAATCCCGGTCACCCCCTTCTGGGTTCCGGCGACCTTGAAATCCATGTCCCCGTAGTGGTCCTCGTCTCCCTGGATGTCGGTGATCAGAATGTGCTTGTCCTTCTCCATCACCAGCCCGACGGAGATCCCAGCAACCGGCCGCTTGATCGGCACCCCGGCATCCATCAGCGCGAGCGTCCCGCCACAGACCGAAGCCATCGAACTCGACCCGTTCGACTCCAGAATCTCGGAGACCAGCCGGAGCGTGTACGGGAATCGAGCGCCTGGCGGGATGACCGCCTTCAGCGACCGTTCCGCCAGCATTCCATGCCCGATCTCGCGCCGGCCTGGGGCGCGGATCGGCTTGCACTCACCGACCGAATACGACGGGAAGTTGTAATCGAGCATAAACTTCTTCGAGTACTCCTCCTGGAGCCCCTCGACGCGCTGCTCGTCCCCGACAGTTCCGAGAGTGGCGACGACCAGGGCCTGGGTCTCGCCTCGCTGGAACACGGCCGACCCGTGGGTTCGGCCAAGGACCGACACCTCGCACGACACATTCCGGATATCCTTCGGCCCGCGACCATCGATCCGGGTGCCGCTGAGCGTGATCTCCCGGAAGATCCGTTCCCGGAGCGTGCCGATCGCTGCGCTCACCTGAGCGGGAGTGTACTTCGGGGGCGCATCCCCATCCGGCTGATAGTGCCCCTTGATACGGTCCTTGAACGCGTCCAGGGCGGTGTTGCGAGCCTTCTTGCCAGCCGTTAGATACGTCTCCCGGAACTCAGCACCGTGCTTCTTGTACAGCTCCTCGGCGAGTTCGTCGGCTGGTGGAGCGGGGGGCAACTCCTTCGGCCCAAGCCCCGCCTTCTCCCGGAGTTCGTGGATTCCCTTGATCACCAACTGGCACTGCCTGTGGGCCTCAGCGATCGCGTCTCCGGCTTCCGCCTCGGGGATCTCGCGGGCGAACCCTTCGATCATGCAGACTGCTTCGTCGGTTCCGGCGACGATCAGGTCCAGATCGCTCTCCTCCATCTGGGAGAAGGTCGGGACGACGACAAAATGACCATTCACCCGTCCGAGCCGGACGGCTCCGTACGGCTTGAGGAACGGGATGTGGGAGACGTGCAGGGCCGCACTCGCTCCGATCAGGGCGAGCACATCCGCATCGTTCTCCTTGTCAGCCGAGATGACGGTCGCGTGGATCTGCACCTCGTTGACGTACCCGACCGGGAAAAGCGGCCGACTTGGCCGGTCGATCAGCCGGGAGGTGAGGGTTTCCTTGGTACTCGGGCGGGTCTCCCGCTTGATGAACCCGCCGGGGAACTTGCCCGCCGCGTAGGTCCGCTCCCGGTATTCGACCTGGAGTGGGAAAAAGTCGCGGCCGGGGATTAGCCCGCCCTCGACCACAGCGACCAGCACGATTGTTCCCTCGTAGCGAACGACAACAGCCCCGTGGGCCTGTTTGGCGAGTTTTCCAGTCTCGAGGACGAGGGTGCCATGACCGAGAGGAATTTCGACAGACGCATGTGCAACCGGCACGGATTTGACCCCTTCCGTTGACCGGCAGGAGGTGAGGAGCAAGGCTGAGCGGGCTTCAGGCACGTCCGTGGGGTGGCCCCCAACATCGGGGGGACACCGACTCACCCAGGTGTTGGAAGGGGAGACTTCAGAAAAGCCGGCCCCGAGACCAACACCGGGCGTCGCAAACACTTTCGCCGGCTGTGTCACCAGCCGGATTGACCGGACGTACCCGGGCGGCACCCGGGAATCGTCCCGGTGCCGCGGGGAAGACGGCGGACCCGAACCCAATAAATACCACACAGGACTGCGGAATTACTTCCGCAGCCCAAGCTTACCGATGAGCGAGAGGTACAGTTCCCGGTTGGTTTCCCGGAGGTACTTCAACAGATCTGCCCGCTGGCTGACGAGTTTGAGCAGCCCGCGGCGACTGGCGAAGTCCTTTTTGTGCGCTCGCATGTGCTCGGTCAGGTAGTTAATCCGGGCCGTGAGCAGAGCGATCTGCACCTCGGGCGAGCCGCTATCTCGCTCGTCCCGACGGAACTGTCCAATGAGTTCGGTCTTCTGATCCTTCGTGATCGCCATCTTCCCGGTCTCCGCTAACCCCGCCGCATCGCACTCCTGCCAACAGTTACGAAACGACGACAGTTACGCATAGTTTACGATTTAAGCAATGTACCGGCCCGCGGAAAGGTGGCAAGGGAAATTCTCACCCGCAGGATTTCCCTCTTTGCCCCTTTGCAAGGTTTCTGGTGGAAAGCATCTCGCCTGGAAACCACCCCACAAACCGAACCGGCCTTGCCGGCACTGCCGCGACTGGCGACCATCGCCACCGGATACGCCTCACACGAGGATAGTCTATGCAGGATTCCAGCGCGGCGACCCCCGAAGGAGGGTGGTGGGTGTATATCGCCCGCTGTGCCGACGGGTCGTTGTACACCGGGATCACCACCAACCTCGACCGTCGGCTCGGCCAGCACAACGGCGGTACGGCTTCGAAATACACTCGCTGTCGCCGCCCGGTTGTATTTGTGTATCGGGAGCATTACTCCACCCGTGGTCACGCCCTGGCGAGGGAAGCCGCGATCAAGGCCCTCTCCCGGCGGTCAAAAGACGCTCTGGTGGAGACGAAACGGGGATGAAAGTCCAGCGTAGGAGAGGGGGGAGAGTTCTCCAACGCTGATCTGTGGAGGGACTGCAACATGAGTGTCTGTCGTCGCAGGCTAAAGCCTGCGACTTTGTCTGGCAGGTGGTGCCCGCAGGGTAAAGCCTGGGGCTACAAGGAGTTGTGTCTTCAGACGCATCCGCAACATCGCTGGAGAATTCGGTTTCTTGAAGATCAGGCCCTCGCATCCAACACGACGCGAACTTTCCCGGCCAGATCGAGCGGAGTGAACGGCTTCTGGATGAAGGCGTCAATCGCCTCGACGACACCATGACGGACGACCGCGTCGTCGGTGTACCCGCTCATGTACAGGACTCGCAATCCGGGCCGCCGAGCCCGTAGCGACTCAACCAACTCTCGGCCCCCCATTTCGGGCATCACTACATCGGTCACCAGAAGGTCGATCGATCCCGCATGAGCCTCGGCAACCCGGATGGCCTCCGCGCTGCCACCTGCCACCAGTACCGAATATCCCTGGCTTTCCAGGGAGAGCCGGACAATCCGCCGGACCGCGTCCTCGTCCTCCACCAACAGAACGGTCTCCGTCCCCTGGATTCGGGGTGTCTTGCCTGCGGGATCTGAGCCATCGGCCATCGTGGGGATCACTGGGAAGAGAATCTTGAACGTTGTCCCCACACCGACCTCAGTCTCCACTCGGATGTGCCCACCACTTTGCAGGACAACCCCGTGGACCACCGCCAGGCCAAGCCCAGTTCCCTTGCCCAACCCCTTGGTGGTGAAGAACGGTTCGAACAGATTCGCGCGGACCTCGTCTGTCATCCCACGCCCGGTATCTGTGACCGTGAGTTGGACGTAATGTCCGGGCACGAGGCCGGGGTCGGCAGACTGGTCATGGTCATGCAGGTGGATGGTGCGGGTTTCGATGGTCAACCGGCCACCTGTGGGCATGGCGTCCCGGGCGTTCAACGCTAAATTCATCACCACCTGCTCAAGCTGGCCGGGGTCAGCCTTGATCCGCGAGGGAGTCGGATTGAGAATGGCGGTCAGGCGGATATCCTCTCCGATGAGTCGGCGGAGCAGCTTCTCCGACTTGCTCACCACGTCGTTCAAATCCAGAATCTTGGGCGCGACAATGGCCTTGCGACTGAAGGCGAGGAGTTGGCTGGTCAGACCAGCCGCCCGTTCACCCGCGTCGCGGATCGCAGCCATCGGCTCCCGCTGCGGGTCGTTCGGGGGCAGATCAGCCAGGAGCAACTCACTGTAACCATTGATGACGGTCAACAGGTTATTGAAATCGTGTGCCACACCACCCGCAAGCCGACCAATGGACTCCATTTTGTGAGACTGTTGGAATCTCTCCTCCAACTTTCGCCGGGCGGTGACGTCTTGCGTGA
The DNA here is from genome assembly GCA_003136315.1 of Gemmataceae bacterium. GTDB lineage: Bacteria > Planctomycetota > Planctomycetia > Gemmatales > Gemmataceae > Urbifossiella. The sequence continues at coordinate 15,869 of PLDW01000424.1, forward strand.
CACCGTTGATCCTCACGACTCGACCATCGTGATCCGTCTCGACTTCAGCCCGATTATACACCCATTTGACCTGACCGTAGACGACAAGACGGTGATCAATCTCATAGGGGCCACCCTTGAGGGTCGCCTGCCAGGCGGCCTGGACCCGACCGAGATCGTCCGGGTGGATGAGGCGTTCCAGGTCCGCCATCGAGTGCCGCTCGGCAGGCGACCAGCCGCAAATGCGGGCACCTTCATCCGAGCTGTCGAACGTATCAGCCTGAACGTCGTAGCTCCAACTCCCGACATGGGCAATCGCCTGGGCGCGGCGGAGTGTATCCTCGCTCCGCCGCCGCGCCGTCTCGGTCGCTTTCAAATCGGTGATGTCCAACAGACCACCGATAATCACTCCCTCGCCAGGGCGAGGTCCGACCTCAAGCTGTTTGCCATGAAGGAGAACCGACAGTGTTACTCCGTCCTTGGTGACGAGGCGGGTTTCTTCCCGGATCGTCTCCCCACCGAGCATTCGAGCGAGCGCATGTTTCACTTGATCTCGGTCTGCTGAGGGGAACAGGGCGGGCCAGCCAATGGCGTTAATTTCCTCTTGCATGTACCCACTCAGAAACCCGCAGCGAGGCCTGACCCACTCCACGACCGACGTGCCGTCGGCCCGAATTCGCACGGCAAACGTGGAACTGCGGGTAATTTCTGACATGATCCCATACCGCGCTTCACTCTCGCGGATCGCCTGGATCGCATTCTCGCGGCCAATTGCGACACCCGCAAGGTGTGCGGCAGATGCAACCGCCGCCTCGGCCTGTGGCTCAGGAACCGCTGGTTCCCGTTTGTAAAGGGCGAACGTGCCCAGAACCCGGTCGCTGCCGGTCGGAGCCTCCCCACCCGCAGGAGCGAAGATCGGCACCGACCAGCATGACCGCAGTCCGTGGGCCAGAGCGAGGTCGCGGTAGTTGTCCCAGAGCGGATCGGTGGCGATATCGGTCACGATCACGGTCCGACCGTAATACGCAGCACTTCCGCACGAGCCAACGGTCGGGCCGATGGCGACCCCATCGATCGCTGCGTTGTACGCGGCGGGAAGACTCTGACCGGCCCCGTGCCGGAAGCGAAGCCCTTCGCGATCCAGGACCAGGATCGAGCAGAGTGAGCCCGGCACCTGCTCCTCGACCAGGCTGACGATCTCGCCGAGGATCTCCCCTAGGGGTGCTCCGATCGCAATCCGCTCCAGTACCCGCGACTGTCCACGCTCCGCTGACTCCGCTAGCTTTCGCACAGTGATATCTTTGGTGGTCCCGACCACCTGGGTCGGATAGCGATCGGCCTTTTCACCGCTGAAGTGGACGCGGGCACGCACCGCCAGCCAACGGACCGACCCGTCGGGGCGAACAATCCGGTGCTCGGTGGCGAACAACCCGTCGATCCCGGCCGGATCCTCGGCTGCGGACATGGCTGCACGAACCCGGGTCGCGTCGTCGGGGTGGATGGAAGCAGACAACTCGGTGCGTGAAATCCGCGGGTTCGCCAGGCCGTAGTGCGATTGGCAGCGGTGATCGAGCCAGACCTCGTCGGAAGCGCAATCGAGTTGCCACGTCCCGAGTTCGGCCGCATCGAGCGCAAGACGATGCCGCTCCTCGCTCGCGCGCAATTCTCGCTCGGCCCGCTTCCGCTCGGTAATGTCCTGGCAAACGCCCCAAAGCCGCACAGGTCGTCCGTCGGGGATTCGTTCGACGACCCCTTCGGTGTAGAGCCACCGTTCCGCCCCATCCGCGCGAATCATGCGGTGCTCAAACCGGTAAGGGGCATCGAACTCCAGGGTATTCTGGATCGCGATCTGGATGTCCCGCTGCGCTTCGCCCGGAAGGTGAGCCATGAACGCGGCCAGCGATGGCGTGAACGTGGCCGGATCTCGCCCGTAGATCCGGTACAACTCTTCCGACCACCAGACCGTTTCGCGACAATCCCATTCCCACACACCCAGTCCGGCCACCCGCTGGGCGGCTGCCATCCGGGCTTCGCTCGTTCGGATCTTGTCCTCGGCTCGCTTGCGCTCGGTCATGTCCCGTGCGAGGGCAAGCCCGAAGCGTTGGCCGTTGACGAAGAACCGGCGGAATCGGATTTCGACCGGGAAGAGCGTCCCGTCCTTCCGCCGATGGTGCGAGTCGTGCGTGACGGTTTCCCCGGCGTCTTTCCGCCTCCCCAATTCTTCCATCAATGCCGGGGTTAATTCCGGGTCGTAATCAAATGGCGTCTTGCCAATTAATTCGTCACGAGTATATCCCAGGCTCTCGCACGCTTGCCGGTTCACGTCGATGACCACACCTCTCGCACCGTGCAAGAATAAGGCGTCCGCCGCGTGATCCACGCACGTCCGATACCGGGCCTCGCTGTCCCGCAATGCCTGCTCGGACTCTTTGCGATGCGTCACGTCCGTCATCATCGCGACAACGGCCTTCGTGTCTCCGGCGTCGATGATCGATGTCGAGATCGTCAAAACTCGCCGCGCGCCGTCCTTGCGGGTGATCTCCCACTCCTCGGATTGCAGGTTATCCCCCTCACGCATCCGGGCCATCCGGGCGATCACTCGGTCCCGGATTGCGGGGTCTGGGGAAACCGTCTGAGACCAGCCGAGCCGGTTGAGCTCCGACAGCGTGTAGCCAGTCAGCCGGACCATCTGGTCGTTCCAGATCGAGAACTGGAGGAAGGGGAACTCCGGAACCTCGAAACACACCAGGATCCCTTCCCCGGCCGTGTGGATCAAGGCCTCCTGGAACGCATGACTCTTGCGGAGATCTTCCTCCCGCCGGACCCGCTCGGTCATGTCCCGGACGAGGGCCAGTGAGAGGCGTTCGCCATTGACGAAGAACGGACGGCAGCGGATCTCGACCGGGAAGACCACGCCGTCCTTTCGCCGGTGCTGCGAGTCAAATGCGAACGTCTCCCCCCTTTCCAGGCGTGCCGCCACGTGTTCCGCCGATGCCGGGGTCAGGACCGGGTCGAAGTCGAACGCCGTCTTGCCGATTAACTCGTCTCGGGTGTATCCCAGACTCTCGCACGCCTGCCGGTTCACATCGAGTACGATCCCCCGCCGGCCCTGCAAGAACAGGGCATCGCTCGCGTGGTCCACGAACGTTCGATACCGGGATTCGCTCGCGCGCAGTTCCTCCTCGGCTCGTCTTTGTGAGGTGATATCTCGGGAGATCCCCACGACTCCGACAATCTTTCCGTCCGCGTTTCGGTAGGGTGCCCGGGTTGTCAGATACGTGCGGGTGACGCCAGAGACGGTGAGCGTTTCTTCCCATGTTCTCGTCACCCCAGACTCCATCACCTGACGATCCCGACCCCCCATCTGCGCGGCGCTGGCCTCGTCGAAGAATGCCATGTCATCTTTACCGAGAACAGACTCCACCGGGCGGCCAAAGAATCGAGCCGCAGCGTCGTTGAACAGAAGGTACTTCCCGTCTCGATCTTTCACGTACAACGCGTCCGTCGTTCCACCGGCGACGGCACGGAGCAGGTCATGGACCCCGGCCCAAGCCTGGAACTCGTAGCGGACGAACCAATACAACAACCCGGCGCAAAAGCTGACAAAGACAGTCCCCACTGCGCCATATACCCCGAACCCCGTGTCACCCTCCACGCCGAGTTGCAAAAGGGCAAGATCCGCAACCCAAACACAGACCAGCCCGGTCACCAGAGAGAGACCGCTGACCTTGGCTGGCGAGGACCACTGCCGGAGCTGGTCGACCGTGGCCGTCCCGAACGACGCCGAGTTGGGCTGCGGTGGACCCGTTGGGGAGGGGAGTGGTGGTTCGGCAGACATAGGGAACCCTGAACCCGGTGGTTGCCTGCGACACGACTGCACACACCCGGTCCGCGCTCAAAGTTCCGGGAAACTTGGGCCTTGACAAAACCGCACGGGAAGCAGGTCGGAGTGGCTTGGCGTAAATCCAATAACTTCATCTGAAAACACCACTGTAGCAGCTCCCGTGCCGATTTCGTGAATTGTTTCGTAACCGGTTTGCCAAAAAGTAGTTAAAAGTTTGCCGGTACTTTGAGCCCGCGCGGCGCAAGTGCTGCTCAGCAGCACAGCAAGTGCTGCTCAGCAGCGCCGTTCAATAAGAAGGTGCGGATGCCCGACCTTCCTACCGATTGACCTTGGGCGGGACTTAACTCACCAATCGTGCGAGTGACAGTCGAAGACTCGATGAGTGGCTAGTGTAGTCCGTCTGTCCCGAATCGGCGAGTAAGATGCGAAGATTTCGGCAGTATCGCTTCCATCAGGCGCTAGGTTTGAGACGGCAGAAAATATCACCTCGTCATTATATTGAAGTATTAAACAGATTAAATAGATTAATGTTTGTATACATCAGATGCCAGATTCATCCACGACCGAGCTCCGACGGTGTCGCGACCAGTCCCATCCAAGAACCTGCAAGAGGCGTTATATCAATGGAGAAACGAGGTTCTGGCTGCGCTGCACAGCTTTCGGATCAATCGCGGTAACCCCTCCCCGAGAGCTGCGGACCTGACGGGATCGATTCCCCCTTTCCTCGCTGGGACGGGGGTTGGGGGTTCGATTCTCTCTCCCCACCATATCCCAGCACACACCATGACCGCACCGCCGCAATGGCGTATGCTACCGAGGATCTCGGACGTCGATTCAGGGGCGCACATTTTTTCTCGCGATCCGCCGGAGCATTCTCGATGGCTTCTCCGTTTTTCGTCTGGAATCCGATCCGGTATTTCGGATGTCACAGTCACCAGTCCGTGAAACGGACGTCTACTCGCACATCCGCTGCTGCCAGTATGTTCGCCATCGTGTTCGCGCTGATGACGCCCGGCCTGGCCCTGCCCGCCGACCCCCCGAAGGGGCAGCGGGTGTTCACGGCGGGGCACAGCTTCCACATACCGATGATCGGCACGCTCGATCAAATCGCGAAGTCGGCAGGAATCACGACCCACTCGATTGCCGGCATTCAAATGCTCGGTGGGTCGACCGTGACCGAGCACTGGAACCTGCCCGATAACAAGGATCAGGCCCGCAAGGCGATCAAGACGGGAACCGTGGACGTGCTCACGGTGTCCCCGCACATTGCCGTCCCAGACGAGGCGATCAACAAGTTTACCGCCCTGCTCCTGGAGCACAACCCGACCGGGCGGGTGACGGTGCAGGTGTCATGGTTGCCGAACGAGGCCCGGGTGTCCAAGCTTCTGGGGTACAAGGACGACCCCCGCGATCAGGTCGACCCGGCCACCCTTCGCCGCGCGGGCGCACCATTGCTCGACAAGATCCGGGAGCAAGTGAAGGCGATCAACGACAAATACGCCGCGCAGTACAAGAGGCAGGTGGTGTTCTTGGTGCCGGTTGGGGAAGCGGTGTATCGATTGCGGGAGCGGATTGCGAAGGGCGAGGTGCCGGGGGTGGCGAAGCAGTCGGACCTGTTCGCGGACTCACTCGGCCACGGGAAGTCTGCGATTGGGGTGCTGACGGGCTACTGTCACTTCGCGGTCATCTACGGCCAGAGCCCGGTCGGGCTGCCGGTTCCGGACGCACTCAAGAAAGCCGCCCCGGCTGGCGATCTGGAGAAACTGAACGCGGTGCTCCAGGAAATCGCGTGGGCAGCAGTGCGGTCGGAGCCTCTCAGCGGTGTGAAGGCAGCAGCGGGGGAAAAGCCGTGACTCTGGCTTTCACCATCGGCTATGGTGGTCGCCGCCCTGATGCGTTCGTGGCGCTCCTCGCGGCCAACGGGGTGCGGACCATCGTGGATGTGCGCTTGCGACCGGACAAGGCGAGCGTGGGGAGTTACGCGAAAGCGCGAGAGTCGGACAAGGGGATCGCCGGTTTGCTGGGGCGGGCGGGGATCGGGTATCTCTCGCTTCCGGAGCTGGGCAACCTGTTCCTCGACTACCCCGACTGGCCGACCCGTTACGCCGATTTCCTCGGCCGGGTCGGCCCGCTTCTGTTCGACCGGCTCACGTCCGAGGTCCATGCTCCGATCTGTCTCCTGTGCGCGGAGAAGAAGGTCACCGAGTGCCACCGCCGGCACGTGGCCGACTACCTGGCGCGGGAACGGGGGTGGGTCTTCACACACATCGAGTAAAAAGTTTAAAGTTTAAAGTTTAAAGTTTAAAGTTTAAAGTTTAAAGTTTAAAGTTTAAAGTTTAAAGTTTAAAGTTTAAAGTTTAAAGTTTAAAGTTTAAAGTTTAAAGCATTGATGCCAGGACCATGTTAGTCGTAAAATCAAGCGATTTTTAACTTTAAACTTTTTAAACTTTAAACTTTAAACTTAAACCGGCACGAGCGTGCCGTCCTCCATTTCCATCCGTCGCGGGAACAGCCGGGCCAGTTCCAGACTGTGAGTAACCACCACAAGGATCGTGTTCTCTTGCCGGTGGAGCTCGAGGAGCAACTCGCCGACTGAGCGAGCGTTCGTCCGGTCGAGATTGCCGGTCGGCTCGTCGGCCAGAAGCAAGACTGGCCGCAGCACCAGCGCCCGGGCAACTGCCACCCGCTGACGCTCCCCACCCGAGAGTTCCGCCGGTCGGTGGTCGAGCCGGCCCCCGAGCCCGACCCGGTCGAGAAGTTGCCGGGCATACGCTTCGGTATCGGCTGGGCGAGTGTCTCGGCTCACCAGCGTCGGAACCAGCACGTTCTCCAGGACCGAACACTGCGGGAGCAGGTGGTGATCCTGGAATACAAACCCGACCCGCCGGTTGCGGAACGCGGCCAGGTCGGCCTCTGCGAGCGCGAAGGGGTCGGTGTCGTCGAGCCGGACCGTCCCGGCCGACGGGCGGTCGAGCGTGCCGAGGATGTGCAGAAAGGTGCTTTTCCCGGACCCTGACGGACCCATGACAGCGAGGGATTCGCTGCGGTCCAGGGTGAGGTTGACGTTGCGGAGGATCGACAGCGACCCGGACCGGGTCGGGTAGTCCTTCGACAGGTTGCGGACGTCGAGGGCCATCGGTTGGTCCGGGAGTGTCGGTGATCGCGGGCGAGCGAGTGGGAACGCGGAGAGCCGCACATCCCGCCTGAATTATGGCAAGCCCGCGGCATCCGCAAGGGGGCGCGGAGTTGTCGAACTTCAGGCGGGCACCGTTCTGCAGATGTGCGACCAGAGGAGGGAAAACAACCTTCCCATAAGGCGCGCCACGACGGCGTGTCCACGCGGATGGCACGCCCGTATGACCCCAACCCCGGAGGTTCGCAGCCATGAGCCGGTGGTCGAGCGCCGCGATACCAACGAGGGCGGGTACAATGACAATGACGCCAGCACGTTGAACATCTATACTAACCACTAAACACTAAACACTAAACACTAAACACAAATCCGTCGTAAGTCACCTGCTCCCCGCGGGTATCTTCAGGCAGGGTCCGCGCGGAGCTGGCCTGTACCCCATGAAAGGGCCAGTCTTCAACGGGTTCCCCTCTGGAGGTGCAACGTGAAACTCATCCCAATCCTCGTTGCTGTGGCGCTGGGTATTGCTGTGCTTGTTGGGTTGTGGGTGGCCCTGTCGGATCGATCGGAGCCCACCCCGACCGGGCCGTTCCCGGTTCTCGATTCAACCGAGGACAGCGCTGACCCCGCATCGACCGGCGCTGACGGGACCGCGCAGGCGACATTCGGCTCGGGGTGCTTCTGGTGTACGGAGGCGGTCTTCGGGCAGGTGAAGGGAGTGAAGTCGGTGGTGTCGGGGTATAGCGGCGGGTCGGTGGAGCACCCCAACTATGAGCAGGTGTGTAGCGGCAGGACTGGTCATGCCGAGGTCATCCACCTGACCTACGATCCGCGGGTGGTCTCGTATGCCACGCTCCTGGAGGTGTTCTGGCGGTCGCACGATCCGACCACGCTCAACCAACAGGGACACGATCACGGCACGCAGTATCGATCGGTGATCTTCTACTACACGGAGAGGCAGCGCGAACTGGCCGAGGAGTACAAGCGGAAGATCGATGCGGCCGGAGTCTTTCGGTCGCCGGTGGTCACGGAGATCGTGCCGGCAGCCCCGTTCTACCCGGCGGAGGTGAATCACCAGGACTACCACGCCCGGAACGCGCGGCAACCGTACTGCCAGGCTGTCATCACACCGAAGCTGGACAAATTGCGGGAGGTCTTCGCCGACCGTCTCAAATCAGAGTGAGCGATTCGAGCCATTTCCGTCTCGGCGATTCGCCGCAGAGAACGTAAAGAGTGAAGAAATTAATCGATTGATTTAGCAATCGCCATATCAATATGAGCCCTCTTGAGCCCCGAAGGGGGCGGCAGAGAATAGCCCAGGGCGTGAGCCCTGGAGCCAGGGCATGAGGTGTAACACCCCATATGCAAAACTTAAGGG
>PLDW01000207.1 GCA_003136315.1 Gemmataceae bacterium
TTAAGACCTGCCCCCCGCCTAAGCCATCGGAGGCTGGAATTTGAGTATGCTGAGGGGAAGGGGTAGTGGGAAGGTCAGAAGCGATCACGAGAGGCTCCGGAAGGTCGTGAAGGTTCCCTTCGTTTTTCGCAATACCATGCCTACTCTTAACTTGCGATCCTGATCCGGTCCGACGAATGCCCCCTTCCTTCGGACTGCGTCCAATTCCTGTACGCGCTGGCCCACTCCGGGGCAATTCCAGGAAGAGACGCCGGATTCGCCGACCGGCGGGAGATCCAGCCCATGAACCAACTCCTGACCCGACTGACCCGTGCGGCCGGGGAGTCCTGCCATCGATCAGATGGCCAGGTTCTCGATACGTTTATTGCCAACCAGAATGAACCGGCCTTCGCTGTTCTGGTCGAGCGCCACGGTCCGATGGTCCTGGCCGTCTGCCGGCGGATCTTGCGGCACCAACAGGATGCCGAGGATGCGTTCCAGGCGACTTTCCTGGTCCTTGCCCGACGAGCAGCGAGCGTCTGGCCGCGGGATGCGGTCGGGTCGTGGCTGTATGGTGTAGCGCAACGGGTCGCAATGAAGGCCCGAGCGACCCGCGCCCGGCGACTTGGTCGAGAGCAACCGCTCGACGAATCGGTACAGCCACTCGCGAGTGATCCGCCACTGTCCGACCTGGCGGAACTCCTGGACCGGGCGATCCGGAAACTCCCCGAGGTGTACCGGGCCGCGGTCGTGGCCTGCGATCTGGAAGGCCGCAGTCGGAAGGATGCCGCCGAGCAGCTTGGCTGGAAGGAGGGAACGCTCTCTGGTCGACTGGCCCGGGCGCGGGAACTCCTGGCTGTCCGGTTGCGGCGGGCCGGGCTGACCCTCCCGGCGGGTGGGGTCGCGGCTGTGCTGGGTGGTGGCGGCATGAGCGAGGCCGTCTCGTCCAGGATGTTGGAACGGGTTGTCTCATTCGTGGTGGGGACTCCGGCTGTCGGAGTTTCGGCCCCGGTGGCGGCACTGACCGAAGGGGTGGTGCGAAGCATGTTCCTGATGAAGCTGAAAATGGCCGGGGTCGCGATCCTGGCCTCGTGTGCGATCGGGTTCGGGGTGTGGGGCTCCGCCGGTGCTGGCGACGGCCCGGGGGTGGGTGACGGCCCCGGCAAAGCCGGCTTGAAAGCATCGACTCTGCCAGTGGGCGAGCAAAAACTGACTCCAACCGGAGCGGTCGACGACTTGACTCGCTTCCAGGGCAAGTGGCGGATTATCCACGTCGATAAAGAGGGTAAGGAGGGGTTGTGGTGGTCACCCACCGGTGAAGAGTGGGAAGCCGAGATCCGCGGGCGGAACATCTCAATACCGCTACTGACCCGCGAACAAGGGGAACCATTATGGTTTCGCAGAGAATGCTCTCTCACCATTGACCCGGGCAAGAAGCCCGCGGAAATCACTCTGACAGCGGGTGACCAGACGATCGCGCGTGGGATCTATATCTTCCACGAACGCCCTGCGATTCCAGACGAGAATATCAGATACATCGATCTGCTCATCGCCGCTTCGCCAGACGTTCGCCCGACAGATTTCAAGCATCTCCCGAAGAAGGGCTATTCGTTCGGACTGGTCCGGGTCAACGACGAGAAGGCTGCTGCCCCTCCTGCTGCGAATGGCCCCCGGGCAGCGCCGGGACTGGCGGGACTGGCGGACCGAGAATTGTATGTCACCAAGCAGGAAATCGATCAGCTCGTGGCGACCAAGCAACTCGATTCAAAGGTTGCCGACCGGCTCAAAGCCCGCCTGGATGCCGCCCGACACCTTTTCGCGCAGTCTCACCAAACGATGGGCATCGACCCGCCCGACGCTCCGGTTGCCAACTCCGCGCAGCAGCGGCAAGCCGAACTCAAGAGGGCGCGGGCATATATCCAGATGAAAGGCGCTCAGTTAAAACTCGAGGAAGCCCAGGCGAACAAAAATTCTGCACAGGCTGAGTTTGAAAAGGCTCAGCGGGAGTATGAGGACACTCAACGGGCAGACACCGCCAAACCAGTCCCCGCGCCGAAGTCCCCCCCACAACCAACGCTGCGAGATTGGCTCAAAGCCCCTGAAGCCCCAACGGAGGCCCAGAAGCAGCTCCAGCCCGATCAGGCTGCCGTCGAAGCCACCAAAGCGGCACTGATGCAGAAAAAGGAGGCCGACGCGGTGCGACGCCGGAGCGAGGACCTCCAGAAAGAACTCGACGACGCCAAAAAGCGGATTGAGAAGCTCGAAGACAGACTCAGGGACACGTTAGAGGTACTCCGTGCCGAGCGCAACAACGCCCTGGCCCAGAGGGAGCGTGCTGAGGCCGCGGTGAAAGAAGCCCACGCCCAGGTGCAACGGGCACTGGACGCGGAGCGGGCGGCCGCCCAGGATGCTCTCAAGAAAGCCGAATCCAACAAGGCGAAGCCAGACGAACGGGAACTCACAGTCGTTGTCCGGGACGACCAGGCCAAGGAGCGAAAACTGACTCGCGAGCAGTCCCCAGCCTTCGAGGAGATCGCCGAAGGTCTCGTCCAGCGAAGCTGCGGAGAGTTGCAAGGGCGAAAGGAAGGCCACCCGTTCGCCGACGCGAAACTCTGGCAGAAGCTGGCGACGGCAGGATACGTCCGGGTCGTGTTCCCCAAGCCGCGAGTGATCAAGGGGGCCGGGAACAACCCGGAAGTCGTGGTCGAAGAAATCCTCATTCCGATCTCCGCTACCAAGCAGCCCGACTACGTTCTGACTCGCGTCGGGCAGACCTACCGGGCGTTCTTCGACTTCCCCGAAGACGATGTCACCGCCCTGAAGAAACTGGTCGTTGCGCTCCCCTGATGCCGTCCAGACCGCCGCACGTCCCACCCGGGTTTGCCATCGAGATTGATGGCTCCCCGGGTGGTTTTGTTGGCTTTGATCTCTCCCGTGCGACAAATCACGAGAAGATCGCCTGCGTTTCATCGATGAAGACGATGAGGTCGGTTGTCTTGATCTCCAAGAGGTTTCATGACCCCCCGGGGTCCAAAACTCATCAACCACCCTCGCATCTTGCCTCAGTTCCCCTTTCTTCCTGCGCGAGCAAGGGGTCGGCCAGCCACGCTGAAAATTCCGGTTGTTTGCATCAGGAAAGTTGATCCGGATTCAAGGCTCCTGGGGATTTCGCCGATAAAAGCCGTGCGATCCGCTGAAGAGGCGGTCGGACCTGCCAGCGGTTGGGGGACAAGTGCGGCAGGAGGGGAAGATCACCGGGCACGGAGGCGGGCCATGTTCCGCAAGATGATCCTTGGGGTGGCTGCCACGGCTGGGCTGGTGGCCAACAGTGGGTGTGTGAATCAATACGCAGCGAACCCGAACACCCGCACTGAGCAGATGTTGTACCAGTCGGAAGACCTCCGACAGTTAGGGAATGAGTGGCGGCGGTTCTGGTTCAATGACCAGCCCAGCCACATGACCACCGAACGCGTCCACGGCGGGATCATCGACTAACCTGCCGCAAGAGCCGGGTTCGACTGCCGGCGGGGTCAGCCCTGCCACTGGCTGGAGGCCAGTGCGACAGGGCAGGGGACGAGCACCGTATCCGGAGGCGAACCATGTGCCGCAGGATGATACTCGGGTTGGTTGCCTGTGCTGGCATGGTGGCCAACAGCGGCTGCCTGAATCCCTTCACGAATACGCAGAAGACCCCGACCGAGCAGAAGGCGAATCCGCCGGACAACGTCTACCAGGCCGTTAGGAATTATGTTCATAAGGATGAACCGAGCCAGACGCCCACCGAGCGCGTCCACGGCGGGATCATCGACTGATGATCCACGACAGTGACGGTGCGGTGTCGTATCCGGCACCCACCCCGATGGCCTGGGCGTTACCGGTTGCCCATTAACCAAGGACTATTGACCAAGGATCATTCCGTGTTACCGACTCCCTGCCGTAGTCGTATTTGGTAGGGTGGCGTCGGGCAGACCGGCGGTTCGGAGGTCTGTCCCGCCGAACCGAATTCCCAGTCGGTGCGATTTCCCGGCATTCGCCACTTTCACCAGAACGGGGTTCCACCCCGCCTTCAGTGCGACGCTAAACGAATCGCTCGCTGTCACCCCGGTAGGGCTTGTGGTCGTCCTCTGATAGACGGACACATCATTCACCCAAACCCGCACCGAATCCTCGCTCTGAATGGTGGCGGTTGCCTGCTGAGCTTTCGGAGCGAACACGAACGTCCGGACGTAGAGGCCGGCCGACTTCCCGTCCGTGAATGCGGCCTTGAGGTCGATCGTCCCGTTCGGATCGGCCGTGAACACTTTCCAGGTGGCCTTCGATCCTTCCTGCGGCTCGGCCGAGACCTCTGGCTTGGGGCTCTTGGGATTCAGGTCTGCCGGGAACGACCCGCTGACACTCACCTCGGTCACAAGTCCGCGGAGCGACTCTTGCTCCTTGCGGCTCTTGAGGAACGCCAACAGGTCGATGAACTGATCGTAGGTGAGCCGTGCGACGACATTGTCCGGCATGAGCGAAAGCTTCGAGGCGCTGATCGTCTCGATGTCGTCCTTGGCGACCCGGATGTCTCGCCCGTTGGCGTCTCGAATCACCACTTCCTTCCCGGTCTCGGCGACCTTCAGCCCGAGCAGCGACTGCCCTTCCGTGGTCACAACACGATAGGCCTGATACCCCTCCTTGATCTCCTTGCTCGGGTCGACGATCGATTCGAGAATCTTTTCGACCGTGTGCGTGTCCCAGAGTCGGGTCAGGTCGGGACCGGTCGATCCGCCAACGCCCTCCATCCGGTGGCAGGTGGCGCAGGCGAGGGTCGCGGTATTCAGGTACAGCTCTTTCCCCTTCTTGGGGTCGCCTTTGGTCGCCACTTGCTGCCGGACCTTCTCGATCTGGCGGGGATCAAGGGAGAGCAGCAACCCGCCCTTGAGAACCTCGGACTGGAGCCGCGCAGCGACCGGATCGTCGGTCGCGAACGTCTTCAGCGCGTTGGCCACCTGCGGGAACATGTCTCGCGGGAGCTTTTTCGCCAGGTATCGCTCGCCGATCAACTTCGCCCCGGCTTTCGAGGCTCCGAGAACCCCGACCGCCTCGGCGAGCAGGGCCGGGTCTGGCTGGTCGAGGAGAGTCTCGGCAACAGTGCGGGCCGAGCTGGGGTCAATCGCGACGAGTGTGCGCAGAGCCTCGACTTTCAGCGTCGGCGGTAGCGAGCCAGTGAGCAATTCCTTCACGGGAGCAACCGCTGGTCGGTAATTCATCACCCGCAGCGCCTTTAGCACTGTCACCTGTTCGGCCGGGGGGCGAGTGGTGTCGGTCAGCATCTTGAGCAGGGTCGGGGCGGCTGCGGTGAGCCGGGCGGCCTCGACCGTCCGGACGGCGGCCAGCCGGACGTCCGGTTCGGGGCGGGAGAGGAGGCCAAGGACGAGCGCGGTGGCCTTGGGGGAATCAAGTCCGTTGCTGGAGGCGGCAAAGACTTCGACCGCAGCCTCGATGACGGCCACGGGTTCGTTGGGCCGGCGGGCGAGGAAGTCGGCGAGTGGATCGAGCGAGATCGGCGGATCGAACTGGTAGTTGTTGAGGGACAGGGTCAGAGCCACGCGCTGCGCGGGGCTGATGTGCGGGTTGGTGAGCAACTGGGGGATCGCATCGGCGGCCGGTCGCGTTCGGAGTGTGATGAACACATCGACCGCCTGGTTCAGTTCTTTATCCCCGGACGTGGCCAGTGCGAGCAGGGCGTCCACGCCCGGCTTGCCGAGGGATTCGAGCCCGCGGACGTACCCATCCCGGAGGAACGCATCGGCGTGTTCATCGAACCGGAGGGCATTGACCAGAGCGTCAGCCGAGCCGTCGGCCCCGAGTCGACCGATGGCCAGGGCACCGGCCCGGCGGACCGCCGGATCGTTGTCGGCGAGGGCTTTCAGGAGTGCCTCGAAGGTGCGCGAGTCCTTGGGTCGGGCGTGTGTGCCCAGACCCTCGACTGCCACCCGCCGGACATCCGGGGAGTCATCGTTGAGCAGGAGCCGGAAGAGATCCTCGACATCCGGTGACCAGAAGCTCTGAAGCAACCCGAGGGCGGGCAACCGACCCGGGCTGTCCATCTTCCCGGAGATGAACCGCTTGATCACGATGTCCCGGGATTTCGCACCGCGCTGAACGAGTTCCTTCCGCGCTTCGACCCGGTCGGTCAGGTCGGGTGAAGCGAGCGCATCCACCAGTTTGTCGTCGGCGAGTTTCCGAATCTTCGCCCAGCTATCCATCCCGCGTAGCGCAATCGCCGGGGTGTCGGTCGTCCCTGCCCAGCGGATGCGGTAGATGCGACCGTGGACCCCATCGCCAGAGAGTTTCCCGGCACCGCCCGAATCGGTCCGCCAGTCGCAGACGTAAATCGCGCCGTCTGGTCCGGTGACCATCTGGCACGGTCGGAAGAGCGGATCATCGCTCTTGAGGAACTCCAGTTCGTTGGTGATTTTGAAAGTCGACCCCTCGTGCGCGACCTTGTACGCCCGAACGAGTTTACGGTAGACGTCCGGGTAGTAGAGAAGGCCGCGGTATTGCTCGGGGATTCGGGTGTCGTTGTAGATGAGCAGACCGGCGGGTGAGCCGCGACCGGTCTTGATCATGGGAGCCACTTTCCCGGGTAGCTCACCACCAACCGACACCCGGGCGTCATCGGGTCGGCAGCAGCGGGCACCGTAGCGCAGCCGCCAGCCGAAATCGGTCCCTTCGGCAACGTGCATGATCCGACAGCCCATAAACTTACTGCCGTCCTCATTGTCGTTATCGGCGTGGAACCAGTTGAAGGCATCGTCGTGGGCGAGATCGCGGTACGGGTTGCGGTAGCCAAGGGAGTAGGTTTCCATTTTCGACCCGTCCGGCTGGCAGCGGAAGACCGCTCCGGTCCGCAGGACGGTGGCTCGACTGCCGTCGGAACCTTCGACGTAATTATCATCATCGCCACTGGTTAGATAAAGCAGACCGTCGTTGCCGATCGACAGTCCGGAGACTTGATGATGATGAAAGCCGCAGAACCCCTGGGCGATGGTTTCGCGGATCGTCCACGGATCGTTCGGGGCGGCGGGCCTGGAGGTATCGATACCTGTGAGGTTGGCGGCGGAGCCCTGACGCCAGCGGCGAACGGTCCCGCGACCGGTGACGTACAGCCAGCCTTCGTGGTAGAGAATGCTGGACGGAAGTTCTTCCGCAATAATGACCTTGGGTCGGCTGAATTGACCGGTGGCGGGGTTACAGGTGAAGAATTTCACCAGATCGGTGGTGAACTTCTTCATGGTGGTGACGCGGCGACTGGTGCCATCGCGGTAGCGGAAGGTTTCCATGACGGGATACCAACTCTCGCCGGTGACAGGGTCAGGCCGCCATTCGAGGACGAAGAGGTTTCCATCGGGGCTAAAGGTCATACCCACGGGGTTGACGACATCGGGATCGGAGAGAACGATCTCCATGCGGAAGCCGTCTGGGAGGAAGTACCCTTTGAGTTTGGGGTCGAACTGCCCCTGGTCGACGAATTTGATGGGGAAGGGTTCGGGTTTCGTGGGCGACTGAGGCTGGGCGAATTCGGCTGGTGGAGGCGGGGGCACGGCCACCGCAGTGGGGATGCTGTGGACAGCCACGGCCAGCGTGAGAATCAGGGCGAGTCGGGAGAAGGTTGGGAATCGCATGGAGGAAGGCTCACCGAGGGTGCGGGAGGCGTGGCATGCTTGAAGGGGGATATGAGAAATATACAGGATGACCGGGGGGATCAGGAAGACTTTTCCGTTGCTCGGGAGGGTCTCGTCCAGGAACACCACCGGGATTGGGCGTGCGATCCGAATCTGCGGCTTGAAAAGCCGTTTCCTCCCGTCCAGGCCCAAGGCCGGGGGTGTCGATTACTGCTCGAGGATTGGGGACGGAGTCGGATCACGATCTTACGCTCTGACAATTCTATTCTGTTACACTTTCCGCGTTGCCCCGCTTTGGCAACACCTGGACATTCTGACAATTCTATTCTGTTACACTTTCCGCGTTGCCCCACTTGTGCGGCATCGACAATCCTCAAACATTCTGCCGGGTGCCATGCCCACGGCTTTGCCGGGGCAAGTGGGCGTGAATCGATCGGCAGGTGGGCGAAGTCCTCCCCTGCTGGGTTCGTGCATGACGACCCCAAGCGGTAGACATGGCACCCGGCCATCCTCGAACATTTTGACAAGTCTATTATGTGACACT
>PLDW01000429.1 GCA_003136315.1 Gemmataceae bacterium
AATTCGCTGGCGATCAGGTTCCCGGAGAGGGTGCCGCAGGAGACCACCAGGAACCTGTGTGGGCGACGGGCCGAGCAATCGTGAATCAGCTTGGCCAGGAAGGTCTTGCCGGTCCCCGTTTCGCCTTNNGACTGAGCGCGGCGAGCCCAGACGGTCATTTCTCGGGCCTGCTGAGGCCACACCCACTGACCAGCCAGGTAGGGTGCAAGGTGGTCGAAGGGCCGGCCCCTGCTGACACTCTCGGCTTCAATGACGGCCAGCCCAGTTGGGAACTGCTGGACTTTCGTCTCCCGGATCACCGCCTCAACCGCTGCTACGTCTGCTGCTTCGCTGGCAATCAACAACAGGTCGCCATCGGTTTCCGGAGCAAGGAGTTGGGGAACCTCGTCGAAACGCACGACCGGTGCGTTGAGTTGGAGTGCCTTCTGCAAATGCCCCTGGACGGCCTGGGTGAGCCGGGGGTCGCTGGCGACGAGTATGAGCCGGCGGGACGGAAGCATCAGCGGCATCTCTCCAGCGACCGTGGCGGCCGGATCAAATTTCCGGAATAACCCGCACATTCGGAGCAATCGGTCGGGATGCTAACCACCCCTCACATTGCGCTCCGTGTAACCAGTCACTAGAGAAAGCAAAGTTTACAAATTGCACTCGGGCAACCGGATTGGCCGAAGTTGCAGGAAAATCGGGTGGCGCCAGGTGAGGGTTACGGCAGGGGGTGAAAGTCCTGGGGAGATTCGGTTGTGGCCAGAGGCCCCAATTTCTCAACAACCGTATCAATCCGTCGTGAGTGCAGGAGCCGACAGAGACGGCCTCTTCGGGCCATTATCGTTCAATCGTAATATTGATGTGTCCGCTTCAGTTTCTGAATTCGGGTAGTTGGGCAATTGGTGAGAGAAAATCGACCAGTNNCACGGGCGGGCAAGCCGCCCGTGGCACCCTCCATGATCGTGGCGATACCACCGGGGCGACGCCGATAACCATAACCTGATTTCAATCACCCTCCGACCCCGGCAGGGATCGAAGCGATTAGCCGGTGGTTGAGCGAAGCGATACCACCGGTTGGCGGGTGCAATCACCTCAACCCCAACACCTCTATTCCCACGGTTTCGGGGTCAATTCGTGCTCGCGTCATTGTCACCGTAACCGCCGTCGCCGCCGGTGGTAGAGCTGCGCTCGACCACCGGCTAATCGCTTCGACCCCTGCCGGGGTCGTTCTCCATCCCATTGCCGTATATCACCTCTGCCGGGATCGCCCATCCGCCACGAGGCTTTGCAAGATGGGGACGCCGGAAGGCCGCCGGGTCGCGCTGCTTTTGATCGCCCACGGGAGCCGACGGCCGGAGGCGAACGCCGATCTGGAGTACGTCGCCGCGCGGATGCGGGAGCGGGGCCGCTACCCGGTCGTGCAGGTGTCGTTTTTGGAACTGGCCGACCCGGGGATCGAGGCCGGTGGCGTGTTGTGCGTCGAGGCCGGTGCAACGGACGTGATTCTTCTGCCGTACTTCCTCTCCCCGGGCAAGCACGTGGCCGAAGACCTGACGGCCGCCCGGGACCGGCTGGGGGGTCGGTTCCCGGCTGTCCGCTTCGTGTTGGCCGAGCCGCTCGGCCGCCACCCCCTCCTGCTCGACGTCATCGACCAGCGCGCGAGAGAGGTGGAGTGAGTGGCCGCGGCGGTCACGAAACTTCTCCCTCAGCAGCCAGAGCTGTGGCGGCCTGTCGTCTGCACACAGATCACCAGATAGCGTCCAGTGTGTCGTTGATCCGCTTAAGGTCGTTGGCCGCCCGTTTCGTGTGGGCGTGGTCGACCCCGAGTTTGGCCAGAAAGATCCTATGCGCCATGCCGATGAGCGCAAGGGCCTTGGCCAAGTGCCCTTCCCGCTCGTCCAGAATTCCTAGGTTCAAGTACCTGATGGCTAGGCTGGGGTGGTCAGAATCGAAATGCTTCTCCCCAATTTGAATGGCCTGCTTGAAGAGCCTCCTGGCCTCGGCTAGGTTTCCTAGGTTGCACACAACCAACCCCAGGTTGGAGTAGAAAGTGCCGAGGATAGGATGGCTGGGGTCGAAGCGATTCTCACCGATCTGGATGGCGTGGAGCAGGTACTGCCGAGCCTCGCTTGAGTCCCCCAGATCATGCACCACCATCCCCAGGTTGGAGTAGATGGTGGCGAGGCTGGGGTGGTCAGGTTCGAACTGCTTCTCGTCGATCTGGATGGCTCGTTGGAACAACCGCTTAGCTTCAGTCAGATTTCTCAGATCCCTCTCCACCAATCCCAGGTTGGAGTACCACATGGCGAGGTTGGGGTGATCGGGGTCGAAGTGTTTCTCCCCGATCTGGATGGTGTGTCGGAGAAGCCGCCCGGCTTCGGATAGGTTCCTCAAGTCACGCTCCAAGTTCCCTAGATTGGAGTACCACATGGCGAGGGTTGGATAGTCGGGGTCGGGCTGTTTCTCTCCGATCTGGATGGCATGTCGGAAGAGTCGTCCGGCTTCGAAAAGGTTCCCCAGGTCCTGCTCGACCAGCCCCAGATTGGAGTAGCGAATGGCGAGGATGGGGTGGTCGGGGTCAAAGTACGTCTTGTCAATCTGGATGGCGCGTTGGAGAATCCGCCGAGCCGCTGTCAGGTTTCCCAGATTCCTCTCCAGTAGTCCCAGATGGGAGAATGTCTTCGCTGCGAGATCCGGGGTCCGTTCTTCGATGGTTACCGCTACAGTCGCACTGCGGTGAAGGAGAAGGTGCTGCTCGGAGTACTGCCCCAGTTCTTGGATCGGACCCGAGACCCAATTGGCAACCTCCAAATACCGTGCATCTCCTACCGTCAACCCCGCCAGCGCCAGGAGTTTGATCGGCTCAATCTCCCACCGCGCGTCGTGGTCCACCCACCCATCCCACAGCGCTCTCGCCCGCTCCTCTGCATGAGCGATCAGCTTGTCCTCGCGTCCCCTCCGCTCCGCTGCCAGCCGACCCCGCAGCACCTCCTGAAGGACCGGGTGAATCCGGGCACGCTGGGGCTCGTCTTGCTCGGCCCGGAAGAGGAGACGCCAGCCCAGGAGCTTCTCTTCCAGCCGCCGCCACGGGTCCGGCTTCCAGGCCTTTGTCCGCGTGATCGCGTCCGGGAACTCGGCCCCCACCAGTTCCTTCAACCACGGCCGGACCACCCAGTCGGACGGCATCAGCGCTGCGAACTCCAGCGCTCGCACTTCGGCAGGCGTCAGCTTCGCCAGCGTCGGCTCCAGGAGCCGGCTCACCACTTTCACGGTGTGGATTTGTAGCTTCACCCGATCGTCGGCGCCGGTCTCGTCGAGCGCTGCAATCCCATCCGTCTCCAGACCGGTCAGGAAGTCGCGATAGCTCACCTCCGGCGTCCGCCACAGGAAGACGCCCACCACCTCCAGGCTGAGCGGGTGGCCGCCGAGCCGCTCCACCAGTCCGCGGGCCGCCGCGTGGGCGTCCGGATCGGTGCCGAAGTCGCGGTAGTAGCGCAGCAGTTCCAGACCGTTGCCCGTCTTCAGCCCATCCAGCGCGAGCCCCACCACCCCGACCGGCGGATCTTCCCGCGTTGTCACCAGCACATGGACCTTCGCCCCGTCCGGGAGCACCGCCCCACGGACCGCCGGATCGAGCAGGTCGGGCTTCGAGGTGTCCTTCCCTCGCTCCACGTTGTCGAGAATGAGCAGCGACCCACCGCGGCGTTCGAGTTCCGCCCGGATCGCTGCGGCGGCCTTGTCGAGATCCTTCTGCTGGTCCTCGCGGAATTGCAGCCCGAGCGGCTCCTCCAGCCTGGAAAGCACCAACCGCAGGTCGGTGTAGGTGGCGCAGTTAACCACGAACCGGCCGCCGGGGTACTCGTCGGCGTGGGCGTGAGCGTAGTGATAGGCCAGCGAGGTTTTGCCCATCCCGCCGAGTCCGTGGACGGCCGTGATCGCTCCGAGCGATCGCTCCTGGAGCAGGTGCCGGACCTGCTGGAGTTCCGCATCCCGGCCGACAAACACCGGGCTGTACGGTGGGACATTCGTCGGCGACGCCGAGAACACCCGCGACCGTTCGATCCGCTCGGCAATCCGTTGCCGCAGGGTCGCTAGCCGCTGCCGGACGGGGTCGTCGTGGAGCTTCGCCGGACCGAGCGCCCGCCAATCCAGCACGTCCACGCGCTGCCGTCGGCAGATATCGGCGGTCCACTCGTCGTGGGTGGCGGGGTCGGCAGTAAACGCCGGTACGGGAACGGTGTAGAGCGTGGCGATTCCCTCGCCCGGCAGTCGGCGACGGGTTTCGTGTTCGCGGTACTCCTGCCACTCCTGGCGGCAATATTGGCTGGCGAAGTAGTTGGGCGAGAGGATCGCCAGCATCACTTTCGCCGACTTCAGACCGAGGCGAATGCGTCGCTCCCAGTCGTCCATGTCGCGGATATCGTGTCGGTCGAAGAACAATCGGAGGGGTGTCGGCGAGAATTCGGGGCAGTGATCGGCCTGAAGGGTGGCGACCAGGGCGGTGACCCACCCATCGGCATCGTCCTTGTGCGAATAGCTGATGAAGAGGTCGTACTCTTCGTGTGCGGGGAGAACCCCGGCGAGGATCAGGACCGTGCCGACCTGGGCCGAGACGGCCTTCCCGTCGAACGTAAGGTGGCGGCGAATTTCTGGCTCAGTCACCCACCTGTTATTGCTGGCCGTCTCGACCTGCGCGACAGCTTCGGGGGTGAGCAATTCCGACGCGAAGATCTCGATCACGTACCGGGTCTCGACTCCCGCTCGCTGCGAGACGGCGGTGTATTCGAACCGCGGTCGGAGCGGGCCGGGGGCGACGCGGAAGCCGTCGCCGTTGGCGAGTGCGAGTTCCTCCTCGATTTCGCGAACGCAGCACTGATAGAACGATTCGCCCGGCTCGACATGCCCGCCCACGAGCGAGAAGGCGTGCCAGGTGTCGCTCCACTGGGTAAGGTATTCGGTCACCCCACCGGCCCCGGTCCGCTTGAAGAGGGCCAGGCCGGCTTCCGAGATCCGCATGGCCACGCCCTCTGATACAGGAACCCGCTGAGGTTGTCTCATCTACGGAGTGACGATTGGACGCATATACGGGAGGGCGACGCTCCTGCCGAGCTGGACCACCCTCACGCTCGGCAGGAGCGTCGCCCTCCCGTTAGAGCGATGCTGACTCTTGGAATGGGACAGCCTCTGCGGGTTCCTGTATCAGAGGGGAAATAGCACACTAATGATAAATCAAAATAATTCTATTATATTAGGCAATTATCAGTCAAGTTTTTCTGTACCCCGGAGGGGTTGCATTCAACCTCTTCGAGGTGAAACAACCGATTGATTCACATCACTCGGGAATCACAGGCTTTTTCTCACGATTTGAGCGCACTGGGAAGGTCGCACCTTCTGCAAACGCACCCGGCTACTGGTTCCACTCCCCCAGCTCATTGAACCGGTGCGACCACCGCAGATCATTTTGTTCAATTCACACCACCCTCATTTCTCGTCGAAGAGGGCACCAAGGTCGATCCGGTGCGGGTCGCGGCGGGTCGCTGGACCTTCTCCGTAAGCCAGGTGCAGGATCCGCTCCCGCGGCTCGAATACCATACTTTGCAGCGTTGCCTTCCCCTGATGAACGTCGTCGAGTCGAGCGAATACGTCTTTCACCGCCATCTTCTCGCCGGGTTTGGCACAGAGCGGGGACAGTTTGTCGTATCGCCAGCAGGTCGTCTCGACGCTCAACTTCTCGGTCCGGAAGTGGTTGGTGCAACAGCACACCCCGTTCTGGGCTGGGCGGACCTCCAGATTCTTCGGCGTGATCTCGAACACTGCCCCACCGTCCCGATCACAGACCGTCAGACAGCACGATGTCGTCCGTTGCATTTCGCGGAGCAACTTCTCCGCCTCGGCCACCGTCCGGCACTCCTCCAGCACGCGCCGGAACGCGAGCAACAGCGGTGTGCCTTTCCAGTTGAACGATGCCTTGTCTTTCGATTTTCGGATACTGATCTCGTTGATCGTGACCGATAACCCGGCGTCGTTCATCCCACTTACGACGCCCATGATCGGGGTGATCGTTATGGCCGCGAACGACCGCTTCCCCTCCCCCTTGTAGACGACCACAAGGGTGTGTTCGTTAATCCCCTTCGTCGGCAGCCAGTCGAAGTTTCGGCCGAAGAGTGGAGCCCCAGTTGTGCTCCGCTCCTTCTCCACAACCACTGTTGAGCACCCCAACCCACTTGAGAGGTCGGCAACCGTGTTCGCGAAGAGTAAGCGGTTCTCGTCCCGGTCCGCGGCCATTGCCGCGGCCTCCAGTTCGGCGAGGTGGTTCGCTGGGAAGTTCGGTTTCAGGGCCTTGGCCATCGTCAAGATGATCGGGTAGCGGGACTCCTGTCCAGAGTCCTTCAGGAACCGTTGATGGAGGCCAGGCAGGTCCGGGGCGTTGCGAATTGCCAGGATCCCAAACTGTTCCCCCATCTCGGCTGGCTTCCCTTTCAGGACCAGCACCGGCACCTTGTCAACGTACTTCAACTCGCCGCCGCCGTGCTTGGCGGCGGGAAACGATTTCGCGTCATCCGCACGGGCGATGGGAGCAAAGAGTACAATCGCGAGGAGTACGCGGGACACGGGAAGCATGGCGGATTGCTCGGGTGGTGGGGGAGTCAGTCGGCCCGCGTGGGCCACCCATGCACCCTACGCAACCCGGGCAGGCAAAGGCAAGCTTATTCGTCCGCGAGCATTGTGGTCCGGCCAAGAGCCACATCGAACTCGCTCAAGAGCGGGACAAGCATGGCAGCAATCGCCACCCCAAACGCCCCACAGAGGACGAGGACGGGGCTCAGTGGGTCGGCTGACTCATCCGTCCCGGGCTTGGCGATCAGGATGTTCACCGCACAGTAAAACATCGCCAACGGGCAGAGCACACTCGCAACGGTGAGGGCCTGGGACGGCCGGTCGGCGCTGAGCACGTACAACAGACCCCCGATCCCAAGCACCAGAAACGAAACGAAGCTGAACCACTGGTTCCCGAAGCTCCCCCCATTGATCACGATCAGGTAGATGCTGATCAGCGTCCCAACAGACAGGAAGAAGATTGTCCCCAAGGTGTTGACGATCGCCAGCCTGCTATTGGTGATTCGCAGCGACACGTGGAGCCCGAGGACCATTGCGAATCCCAGCAGTACGGCAAGCGATCCCAGCAGCGCAAGCAGTGGGCCGAAGTTCTCGGTGAGCGCCTCGACGGAGTTGGCTCCTGGGGTGGTTTTCGTGAGTGCTCCGCGGATCGCGTAGAAGCCAGCCACAAGGAGTGGCGGGATCAGATATTCTTTCGTGTTGTACACCACCCCGAGTAACTTCCCGAAGATAAACTCGCGAGGCGAGACGTCGGTGACCAGGAGGATGTCGAGCGCTCCGCCATCCCGTTCGGAGGTGATCGAGGTGACTGCCTGCGCGGACACTAACAGGAGGCTCAGGATCGTGAGCGGAACGAGCCCATAGGCTGCGACAAACCCCGGCCGACCGCCCGGTCGGTTCAGTTCGCTCACAGCAAAGTACATGATCAGGGTCAGCACCACCGCGAATGCGACCTTCACGAGAAGCGGTCGGCGGCCGTAGGCCAGGGTCCGGATCTCCCGCCAGAGGATCGGGTTTTTCCACACCGCCCGGATCAGTCCCGGGGCCGCATGGGCTTTCGCCCGCTTCTCCAGCTCGATCGACTCGTCCGTTTCCTCAACGGTCGGGGTCTCTCGCTGCATGATTGGCTCGCCGCTCGGATTCCACTTCCGCAGTTTCCAGATCCCGACTCCGTTGAGCACCACACACCACCCGAGCATCACCACCACAAACCCATAACTCGGAGCCAATCCCGCCCATCCTCCAGGCGGTGGCTCCAGGACCGATTGCATGGCCGCGAAGGGATCGAACCACGCACGCACAACCGTCCAGTCCATCCCACCCACCAAAAGCGGACCGACCACCCCCACGCCCTGCGCAACACAGACGTAGAGCACCAGGAAAAGGACCGAGAGGGCCAGGGCCTGGAACGTCCGTTCCCGCCACAGAGCAACCAACCCGCCAAGCGATCCGGACGCCGCCGCTGCTGCCCCGAGGACGAGAACGGCCTGGACGACCTGCTCCGGGTCGATCCCTCCCAGCAGCAGGAGCATGGCCAGAACCGGAGCGGTGACGAGCAACTGAACGGTGATCGGTAGCAGGGCACCAAGTAACTTGCCGACCACAATCTCGTAGTCCCGCATGTCGGTCAGCAGGAGAAGGATGAACGTCCGTCGGTCCTTCTCTTGCGACACAGCGCTGGCAGCGGAGAGAGCGGCAAAGAACAGAGTGAGCAGAAGTTGTACGAACGCGATGATCTGGAAGAGCAGGATGCCAAAGGCCGCGGCCTCCCCGAGAGTGGCGTCACGGGTGAACCCGATCGTTGCCTGCCAGGTGGTGATGCCGAGGATGCCGAGCAATCCGACGACCGCCGCCCGGGACCCGTAGTGCCCCGACCGCCGCGGCACGGTCACAAGTTCCCGCATGAAAATCGGGCCGAGCAAGCAACGTCTCCGTGTTCGGGGTCATCCGCTTGGGTGTAACCGGTCGGGCTCAGAGTTTCGGGGGAGACTCGCCAGGGTTCCCAGGGCTTCCGCCCTGGGCTCAGAACGGCCGCCGCTCCGCGGCTCAAATCCGGATCTTTGTGGTCGCAAACCGCTCATTCTTCGCCCCGGATGGGGCGCACGTTCTTAGCCCAGGGCGGAAGCCCTGGACACATCCGCAGCGACCGCCGAGCTCGACCGGTGACACCCTTTCCGCTTTAGGGAAGGGGATCGGGGGGGTCGGTTTCCCCCGCTCATACTAACCTACGGCCGCTCGCGGTTGTGGGGAGAGTGACCCACTTGGGCCGGATCCAGGTTGAGCAGGTAGAATTCCGGGATCATGAGAGCAATCGTATTTGTCTTGCGAGGGTGTCCGGCCGGCTGGCTGGGGACATACGGGAATGAGTGGGTCGGTAGCCCAAACCTCGACCGTATCGCGGCCGAGGGGGTGGTATTCGACCGCCACCTCAGCGACTGCCCGACAGCAGACGAAGTCTGTTGGAGTTGGCTCTCTGGCCGCCACCACCTCCCACCTCTCCCCGACCAGGAATCGCTGCGAGGGGCAGAGGATGCGGTCGGTTGCGACATCCTCCTCTCCACCCTTCGGGCGGCCGGAGTCTGGACGGTGCTGATCCGGGCGAACCACCCCGACACCGACGCTCCTGCCCCGTTCTACGCCGGCTGGGACGAAGTGTTCGACGTCCGCCCACAGGCCGACCAGGATTCCCCACTCGATGCCCTGCTCGGTGCGCTACCCTCGCTTCTCGACCGGCTCGCCACCGTCCCCCAGTGGCTGGCCTGGGTCGAGATCGACCGCCTCCTCCCCCCGTGGGATGTCCGCCAGGACGTGTTCGAGGCGTATCTCGGTGACGAGGACGAGGAGGAACCTATCGACCCCAATCACGATCGGTCGGATGAGAGCCGGGCCGACCCAGACTCGGATGGCGGGGGAGAAGAACTTGGTGAGAACGGTGGCGACGAATCCGACAACACCAACGCCGAAGAACAGTCAGAGGACACAGAGGAGCTCGACCCGCGCGAGGATGAGGTATCGGCCGAGGCGGAGAGTGAGCCCGTGAGCCCGTTCTTCGATCCGCCGACAGGGCCATTCGATCGGGCCGATCCGGCTGCGTGGGAGTGGTTGCATCGGACCTTCGCAGCGGTCGTGACCTCGCTCGATGCGGAACTCGGGGCACTTTTCGATCAACTCCAAACACGCGGTCTCGACCAGGCCGCGACCTGGGTGGTGACGAGCGACCACGGGTATCCACTCGGGGAGCATGGACAGGTCGGGATTCACCGTCCGTGGCTCCATGAAGAACTCGTCCACTTACCTCTGATTGTCCGCTTCCCGGGGGCAGACGAGGCCGGACGTCGGGTGCCATCGCTCACACAACCGGTCGATCTCGCCCCCACCTTGCTGGAACTCTTCGAGGCCGAACTCCCCACCACGTCGATACACGGTCACTCCCTCCTGCCACTGGTCCGCGGGGAAGTCGAGGCGGTTCGCCCCTATGCCCTCTCGGGTTTGATGCAAAATGGCGCGACGGAGTGGGCAATCCGGACGGCGGAGTGGGCGTATCTGCTCCCCGGTACACGACCCGACACGGACCCACCACGACAGCCACAACTCTTCGAGAAGCCGGACGACCACTGGGAGGTGAACGATCTCCAGCGTCAACACATGGACCTGGCAGAGCGACTCGACGCAGTGCTCCGCCAGGCCATCGTCGCGAGCTGGCAACCCGGTTCGCTGGTCCTACCAGAGGTCGAGGTGGCTAACCCGGAGTCGATCGGCTAACGCGAGCGCCAGGATTCGGTGGTGACTCCCCTGGTCACCCAAGCCTGGGCGATCTGCCATTGGCCGGTACGATGGCCTGGCGATACCTACCCTGTTCCACCGGGGGCAGCAGATGCCAATCCCGTTCGCCTGCGGTTGCGGCAAAGCCTTTCGAGTGAACGACGAATTCGCTGGGAAGCGGACGAAGTGCCCCGCCTGCGGGGAACTTCTCACAGTCCCTTCTGCACCCCCTCCTCCTCCCAGTCAGACCGCCGAAGACGATGCCTTCCAGATGTTGGAAGCCGCAGCGACACCGGATGCGCCTCCCCGACCACCCCGGCGGGATTGGGGCGGCGAGGTCGAAGCCACGCCGCCACCACCACCCCGGCCCGGCCCGCCTCCCCCGGCCCCGTACAAGCCGGCCCCACCCCGCCCATTGCCTCGGGCATCCTGGGCCTCCTCTGCCGACGAAGACCGCTCCCGTCGGAAGGTCTTCATCTCACCCGGAATCCTTGGCGGGCTGGGAACGATGCTCTTTGCTGGTGTCTTGTTCGGTGTGGGCCTGGCTGCCGACAGGCTCTTCATCTATGCTCCAGTACTCTTCCTGTTCGGCCTGGTGGCAGTGGTGCGAGGATTGCTCGGGCATTCGGAAGATTGATATGCTCGCGTCGTCTTCCCGCGTGAATCTCCCGGGGCGGTGCCTACAACATCCCCGTCGCCCGGTCTTTCGGCGGAGGATCTCGCATGATGCGGATGTTCAGCGCGCTGGTTGTCGGGGTATTCGCAACAGCGTTGGCCCAGGCCCACTTCCCGTTCATCGTCCCGGAAGCCGATGGGACCGCAGCGAAGGTCGTCTTCAGTGACAATCTCACCCCCGATAAAGATGTGGATATCGAGAAGTTGGTCGGGACCAAACTGACCCTCCGCGATGCGGGCGGGAAGGATTCGCCGCTGGATTGGAAAAAGGGCGATGGGTTCTATCAGGTGGCGATTCCAGGGACCGGGTCGCGGGTCGTGTATGGTGTCACCGAGTACGGGGTGCTTCAGAAGGGAGACACGAAACCGTTCCGACTGACGTACTTCCCGAAGGCGATCATCGGCACCAGCGAGTCGCCGATCACGGCGGTCGGCGGCCCGTTAAAGGTCGAGATCCTGCCGACCGGAGACTCCGGGAAAGTTTGCTTCAAGCTCGTCCAGGAAGGGAAGCCGGTGGCGGGAGCCGAAGTGACGGTTCTGCTACCGGGGGGAGGGAAAAAGGCGGTGAAGACGGACAAGGACGGATCCACCCCCGTGTTCGAGTCGGCCGGTCGGTACGGGGTATTCGCCCGGGTGACGGAGGCAAAGGCGGGGGAACATGCCGGAAAGAAGTTCGAGGAGACACGCTATTACGCCACACTCGTGATGGATGTCGGGAAGTGAGGACTCGTCCAGGAACGCCACCGGGATTTGGCGTCTTCTGGCTCATGGAATCCCACGGACGATGGCCGGACCGAGGTATCGTGTGAGCCGGACCGGCAGCCGCTGCCAGAGCCGGATGGCTCGCTGGTAGCGGGGGTTGTCCGGCCGCATCTCGCTGGCTGCACCCTCCTTCGTGGCGTACTGCCAGACTCCCGGGTACGGCTGTGCCCCCCACTGCTTTTTGAATTTGAACGTGGGACCGTCCATCGTCGACCGGCCGAAGTCAAACACCTCGTGACCCCGGGCGATCGATCGCTCCAGCAACTTCCAGTACATCAGCATATTCACGCAGGTCGAGTTGTACTCCCGGAGTGCGGACGCCGTGGGAACCTCAGCCACCCCCCAACCGTGGAGCAGCATGGCGGCGGCGACGGGTTTCTCACCTCCACGCAACAGGCAGATCTCGGCCGTCCCCGGAAATGCCGCGAGAATCTGACGGAAGAGCACCTTTCCGTAAACAGGGCTGCCCAGATCCCGCATGTTCGCGCAGAGCACTTCGTAGAACGGATCCAGTAACTCCGCGCCACCCCAGGCGACTGCGAAGTCGTGCTTTTCGCCCTTGCGGACCTGATTACGGACCTTCGGGTTAAACCCTTTCCAGAGTTGCTCAGGCGAGTGCGGCAGGGGCAACCGCATGTGGACCTTGCTCGTCATCGCGACGTTCAGGTCAGGGTGGTCGATCGGCCGTTCGTGCCGCAATTCGAGGTAGCGGACGTTTAGCTCATCTGCGAGCGTCACAGCGCGGGAGACGAGAAGACTCTGGACGTCGGGCGACTCCGCCACCACACCGTTTGTGTTCAGATAGGGAAGGCTGACCAGGAACCGCCCGAACAACATGCTGCTGACGTAGGCGAGCGGGAGAAATCCATAAGTCTGACCTCCGACAACGGCCTCCAGGGCATAGACTTCGTGCCCGAGGGCAGTCCTGAGGACATCCAACCAAATCGGGTGCTTGCTGAGTGGGACGACTGGGGAAGATGCGCGGACAAGAGCTGTCAGGGAGGAGAGCCGGCCAGCGATGGCCGCCCGCGGATGGACCAGGACAGTGAGGGCCGGGGCCGTGGGCGTGGAAATCGGACGGATCATCGGGGCTCCGGGCAGCGGTTGCTCTTCACGACTCCCAGTTTAGCACCACGTCTGACCTCAGGCCGGGAGATCCGTCGATCCGGCCGAGTTCGTCGGGTTCAAACCACGCGAGTGAGAGCAACCGGGAAGGGCTCCATACCGGGGCTACGGGAGAAAATCCATCCGCGTCTCCCTGACCAGACCGTGAGGTCAGTGGGGCCATCACGCCCGACCTGACGGCGCCTCGCACGATTGTGGGTGCCACGGGCGGC
Source organism: Gemmataceae bacterium (assembly GCA_003136315.1). Taxonomy (GTDB): domain Bacteria; phylum Planctomycetota; class Planctomycetia; order Gemmatales; family Gemmataceae; genus Urbifossiella. The sequence continues at coordinate 13,140 of PLDW01000429.1, forward strand.
TTGTCCGCCCGTGAAGGCGTTGCACGGGCGTCCGGGTGGCCGGGGTTGAGTCTTCGAAACCCCGGCAAACACGCTTGACGCTTGACACCTCATCCGTTCGATTCCAAGCAAGACCCGACGCTTTTTTCGCCCGCTTGCCGGGGTTTCGAAGACTCAACCCCGGCCACACCACCCGAGTCTTCCTGACCAGACCGTGAGGTCAGCGGGGCCATCACGCCCGACCTGACGGCGACAGCACCTCATCGTAGAGTTGCTTGAGTTTCTGCATCCGTGTGGCGAAACTGTATCGCCCCTCCACCGTTCGTCGGCCGGTCTCCCTGAGGACGGTCCGGAGCCCCTCATTTCCGATCATCCCGAGGAGGGCGGTGGCCAACCCGGCCTCGTCCCCGGCCTCGACGAGAAGCCCATTTCTGCCGTCCTGCACGAGCCGCGGGACTCCGTTCACCCGGGTTGCGACGACCGGAACCTCCAGCGCCATCGCTTCGAGCACCACATTCGGTAGGCCCTCCCGAAGGCTGCTCAGGGCAAAGACATCCATCGCTTCAAAGTAGCCACGGACATCTGCCTGCCAGCCGGGCAGGCAGACCCGGTCACCGATCCCCAACTCGGCAGCCAGACGTTCCAGTTTCGCCCGCTCACCACCCTCCCCGACAATCACCAAACGGACGTCGTGCCCCTTGCGGATCACCGCGTGGACCGCCCGAATGAGCACGTCGAACGCCTTTTCTGCCGAAAGCCGACCCACCGCACCGACCACGAACCCGGTGACAGGAAGCCCGAGTGCAGTCTTCGCTTTGGCGACCGATTGACGGCGGGTGTACTCCGTCGCGTCGATCCCGTTCTCCAACAGGACCAGATTCCGGGCTGGTACCCCACACTCCCGACACGCATCGAGCAGATCGTCCGAGACGCAGATCACTCGCTCGTAGCGAGTCAGGCAGAGCTGATCGAGTTTGTAATAGAGAGGGGTCCGAGCTGTGTGTTGGACCCATCCGTGAACCGTCGTCACCAGCCGCATCGGCCAGAATCGTTTCAGGAGGATCCCGAGCGCGTTCGTCTTGTAATCGTGACCATGCCAGATCGCGACTTTCTCCCGCCGACAGACACTGAGCAACTCGGTCACCACCCGCCAGTCCCACGGGCCGCGGTCGGGGATGGAGATGAGCGGCGCACCAGACCGCTCGGCCTTTTGCCGAATCACCTCGTATCCCGGATCGGCAGGCGGGTGCATGTACCCGCAGATCATCCGGTAGCCGAGCGGTTCGAGGAACCGCGGCGAATTCAAAATGGTCTTCTCGGGACCACCCCCAGACCCCGTCACCACCCGGGTATCCAAGATGACAGGGGCGGCCCTGCTGGCAGAGATCCGGGACACATGTGGGCTCGTCGAGGTCGACAGGGGTGCCGTGACCGGCAGGAGGGCGGTCGGCCCGGCGGGAGGGCACAGAGGTAAGTCGGCGATGTCCAAGGTAAGCGGGCTGAGGTTAGAGGCAGGCGAGCGGGGGTGTGAGGGGGTCACTCCCGACCAGCCACGGGGGCGAAGATCGTTTCCAGGAGCGGATTCAGGCACCGCTCCCAGTGATGGTTTTCTTCCACGAACCGGCGGCCAGCCGCACCCAGTTCTCGGCAACGGGCGGGGTCCGCGAACAGGTCGCACACAGCCTCGACCCATTCGGCCGGGGTCGACGCTGCGAGCAGGTGCCGGCCGGGCTCGGTCCGCAGGGCGGCCAGGGCTGGCGGGGTTGCAATCACCGGCTTGCCCATTGCCAGGGCTTCGAGCACCTTGTTCTGAATCCCGCGAGCCAGCCGCAGAGGCACGATCACTACTGTCGCCGAGGTCACATACGGGCGAACGTCTGATACTTGCCCAACCAGCCTGACTCCAGGGAGATCCGCGAGCCGCACCACCTCCGAAGCGGGTTGACGGCCGACAATCCGAAATTCGGCCGACGGGCATCGCTCCCGGATCGCTGGCCACACCTCCCGGGCAAACCAGACCGCCGCATCCACATTCGGCAAGTAGTCCAGGGCACCAACAAAAACACACGTCTGAGGAGCCGCGTGCGATTCGGAATCTGGGCGGAAGTAATCCAGGTCGACCCCGTTCGCCGCGACTGTGGCCGTTCCGGCTCCGGCGAAGGCATCGAACACATCGGCCTCGGCCCGGCTGACGACAGCGACCCCGCGAACCCAGCCGGGGAGCCCACGTTCCAGTTTCCGGACTCGGCTTGCTTCGACTCGGTACAGCCATCGCTTCGGTGCCGACCGGTCGACGGCAGCGAAATCCAGCCACTTCTGGCTGTCGACATCCACCAGATCCACAACCGGCGCAACCCCGGTCAGAGCGGGGATCTTCAGATACGGGACCATGCTGGAGGCAGAGACGACAGCCGCCTGGAACCGCTGTTCCGCCGCCCACCCCTGAATCACCCGGGTTAACCCGGGCTCCGCGAAGGCCCCCTCGGAAACGCTCCGACCTCTCAAGAGGCTGACACCCGCCCGGACCCAACGGGACAAGCGGCTGACGGGGACAAAGGCCACCCGCTCGCACAGCCGCCCAAGTTCGTTCGCCGCGACTGCGGTCACCGGTTCATCGGCCAGGCACCCAAGCCAGACCCGACCACGGGCCGCCATCTGCCGCAGCACATGGTAATTCCGAATGCGGTCACCCTTGTCGGGAGGAAACGGCACCCGGTGGGTGAGGTACAAGACCGGGTCTCCCGTCTGCTCAGCGGGAGTCGGCAGGCAATCCACGCTCATCCCAGCAGGGTGAGCGAGTAGTGCGGCTTGCCCCGCGGCGGTGACCATCGGTCTATTGTCAGCCGTCATTATGGCGTGGGGTGGTCGGGGGCGTCCTCTCCGGCCAGTCGGGTCAGGCGGGTTGGAGTTGGGTGAGCGACGGACAGTCGGGGGTCAGGTTCCGTCGGAACACCTCCTCAACCGCCTCACGACGGGGCAGAAAGAAGATCCGCCGAATGGCCTTCGGACCTCCGCCGGCAGCCTTGAACAGGGTGGCGAACAGAAGCCGGAGATCGAGCAGTAATGTTTGATTCTGGACGTAATACAGGTCGTACACCACCTTGTATCGGACGCTCGTTATGTCGCTATCGGCTGGAAGCTGAAGCTGCGCCAAACCCGTGACGCCAGGTTTGACGAGTAGCCGATACTTGTAGCCCGGCACCAGATGTTCGAGCCCCTTCGCCTGGATCACCTCGGGTCGTTCCGGCCGGGGGCCAACGAGACTCATCTGACCGAGCAGGACGTTGAACAATTGCGGCAACTCGTCGAAGTGGGTGACTCGGAGAACCCTGCCGACCCGCGACACCCGCGGGTCATTTTTCCCCGCCCACTTGATCCCCGAGATCAGCTCACAGTTGTGATGCATGGTCCGGATCTTGAACATGCGATACTTCTGGCCGTTCAACCCAACTCGAGTTTGGGTGTAGAAGACCGGCCCGGGGGAGGTCGACTTCACCGCCAGAGCAGCCAGTGCGATCAACGGGAGAGCGATCGGGAGGAGCAGAATGGCAAGCACATAGTCGATCAGTACCTTCCCGGCCGCGTACCACGTCGGGCACACGGTCACGTCTATCCCTGCCTCCGGCGTGAGCCGATCAATCGCCGGCCACGCATTGGTGGTCGGGATGAGAGGGATCTGTTTCTTGGGCCGTCGACTCATAACGCTTCGCTCGGCTTTTGGGCGACAAACTCGACACCGGTGTGGCAGCCGGTCGGGTCAACCCGGGCCTGGGGCGATGGCCTTTTTCACTTCCGGGAGAAACTCCGTCAGGAACTCGCGAATCGGGTCCGGCGGAACCCTGTTATCACGATCAGCCGGGGTCAACCCGCGTGTCACATACAGCTTGTACAGGGCGTTGTGGCTGATGAACTCCCGGCGGGGTTCGTCGGCCGCGACCCAGCCACCATCCACCCCCCATGCCCAGACCACTTCCAGGCCAAGGTCACCGGGGGAGTCGGGCTTCGTGAACTGGCAGGACCAGTAGGCCGAGACGGCCCCATCCGGAAGGGCGATCGTCTTGCGGACTTCCCGCCCCATCATCTTGTAGCCAAGCCCTCCGTAGCAGATATCCGGGGTGTGGGCTCCAATCGGTCCCGACGGCCCGCACAGCAGCAGGGCGCTAACCGCGGTGCCTGTTTTGTTGTTCTGGTAGACACGCGATAACGACCCGGTCGCCTCTGCTCGTTCCAGGATCTTCGGCTCGATCCAGAGGTCGGTTCCCGTCCAGGGGCCAACCACCCGGGGTACATCTTTCAACCGAGCAGACGCCATCTGGAGATCTTCGGTCACACCCCAGCGGTTGGTGCGAATCCCCTCGATCACCCCAGCTGTGACCAGAACCGCCAGGGCGATGACGATTCCGACAATGCTCAGGACTGTTCGTAGCATCACAAACCCATTGAGACAGAACCTAACCCCCCTACCCCCTTCCCTGAGAAGGACGGGGGGAGCAAAACCGAAGAACCTAACCCCCAAACCCCCTTCCCTGAGAAGGACGGGGGAGTCGGAAGCCAGTTTCACTCCCCTCTGGGGGGGTCTCTCCGATGGTCCTGACAACCACGGGGGTTGCCTCATCTCAGACGAACAGTGCGGAGTCGGGGATTGGTGTCTTCGGTCGAGTTCCCCGGCCCAAACGAACTCGCCCGGCCTCGCCAGCCACCGCGATCAGGCTGGCAACTGTTTCACATAGTTGTATCCGTAAGCGTAGTAGGCACTGCCAGCGCTCACACCATTCACCACGGCTCCAAGCAGCGGAATGTTCAACTGGTGAAGCTTTTCGGACGCGACCAACACCTTGGGAAGCTGGCTAATGTCCTGCATGATGGAGAAGACGACTCCGTCAACATGCTGACCGATCAGGAGGGCGTCGGCCACTGGCAGGACGGGGCAACAGTCGACAACGATGAAGTCAAACTGGCCACGGAGGCGGTTGAAGAGGGTCTCCAGCGGGTGTCCCTGGGCGAGAGCGGTGATCACTCGGTTCGAGCACCGCCCTGCGGGGATGATCCACAGGTTCGGCACCGCGGTTGGCTGGACCGCATCGGTCACGTCCGCTTCCTGGCAGAGAACCTCGCTCACCCCGACCGACAGTTCTAGCTCGAACAGCTTGTGGATCGAGGGGTTGCGAAGGTCGCAATCGACGATCAGGGTCCGCATCCCGGCCGCCGCCATGCTGGTTCCCAGTTGGCTGGCCAGTGATGTCTTCCCCTCGCCCTGAGTCGCGCTGGTGACCATCACCACCTGCATCGACTGGCTCCGGGCCGTGTGCAGGAGCATGGTGCGGGTCGAGTTGATCGCCTCGTTCAGAACGAACCGCCAGTTCGCATTCCCCGCCGCCTCCGCAGCCTTCAGGCTGGCCTTGTTCGGGAATGCTGGCACGGTCCCGATCACCCGCATTCCGATTTCGTTCACCACCTGATCGACGCCATCGATCCGCCGGGTCCGCCACTCCAGGAAGCCGATCACCACCAACACCCCGAAGAAGCCCACTATCCCGGCGACAACCGCCATGATGGTCTTCTGTTTCAGGTTCTGGTTCATGATCACTACGGGCGACTCGCGAAGCCGGACCCTGGCATCCATGTTCTTCTCGACCTGGAGCTGCCACCGTCGGCTCTCGATCTTGGCGACCAACTCCCGAAGTGGATCCAATTCTTTGAGCAGATTGCTCGTGTTGAGCCCACTCTGCGCGGCACTCACCGACTTCTCGCGGAATCTGTCCCGGATTGTTTCATTCACTCCCATGAGAATCGACGCCGCTGCTTGCTTATCTTCCAGGTTGGCGATCTCAGCTCGCAACTCTTGTTCGTTGAACTTTATCATCCGCTTGCGAATGTCCGGCTCGACCTCTTTCCGTGTTTGGGCAATCTGAGTGTCAAGTTGATCGATCGCGGTCTTCAAGCCCAAGATGGAGGGAGCATTCTCGTTCTCGGCAACTTGTTTTGCTTCGGCCAGACTCGCCTCTTTCATCGCCTTCTTGCGAAGCAATTCGTACATTCTGCTGTCTCGCTCGACGTAATAGTCGACTTCAAGCGGATTGAGCGTGACAATTCGGCTGGGATCGCTGAGTCGCTTTTTGATCGTTTCAGCAACGGCTCTGTAGTGTTCGATTTCCTTTTGGAGATTTAATACATCACGTTCGAGTTGAGTCAGATACCCCAGTCGGACAGCGTTCGCAGTATCTGCTCCAGGCCCTCCTGTCGACCCGCCGCTTGCGGCCACTTCCAGAGTAATCTGCTTATCCTTCGACTGGATCTCCGCCCGGAACTTTTCGGCCTGGAGTTCCAGTCGCCGGACTTGCTCGTCCCGGACTTTCCGGTCAAATTCGTTCGTCTCGTCGAGATACTTGTGCAACAGGGTTTCGAGGATCACCTTGAGGTCGTCGGGATTGTCCCCGGCCAGGCTGACGGTGAGGATGGTGGGAGCGGCCGACGCATCGACCTTGACCCCTTCTTCCAACATCCGGACCGGATCCTCGGCATTTTTGATCATGTCCAGGCTGGCAACCTTGGGCTCCGCGAGCGTTCGATTAATCAGATCCCGGGTCTTCACAAAGACCATCTGCGACCGGCGGAAGCTGTCGAAGTCTTCCGCAGCATGGGCACCAAAATCCGTGTTGCTGGTTTTGACCTCGATCAAGGCGCGAACGGTGTGTTTGCCACCGGGCATCAGCATCCAGGCTGTGAATGCTGCCAGTGCCGAGACCAGACCACCGAGGAAAGTGGCCAGCACCCACCGCCGCCGCAGGGCGTAGATGAACCCCGCCGGGGTCGGGCCAGCTTTGGCCGCTGCTGATCCGGGATGTGGGAGGTTCGGTCCGTACGCGCCAGCGGGCGGCACCGGTAGCGGCATTCCACCCGCGGGGGTGTGGAATGGAGAAAGTGAACCGGAACCGGAATGCTCACCAGAGTTTGAACGGGACATTTTGCGGATCTCCCGGCGGGGTTGGCGTCGGTAGGGGGTCGACGGTCGGTTGGGGGAGTCACTCCCGATCCCCAAATAGGAACGGGTGGCAATCGGCCGCAACCATGAGCTTCAGGCCGGGTAGAAACATCTACCCGCAGCGTAGCACTCGGGATGCCAGAACGCGATCCCAACGGGCAGGTTGGGGCGGGGGATACAGGGTGAGCGAAAACTCCTTAGTGTGCAACATGTTGCGGAAAAATCCAGAACGATTTCCCTCGTTCCAGGGTGACTGCCTCTTCCTGGACACGCTGAACCTGTTACGGTCCGGGAGTAAGCCACAACTTACACTGGCTAACTATTCCTTACATTTCCCCCGATCGGAATCACTCTAACCTCTTCAGGCAAGGACAGAAAAGGCCACCCGTCAAGTTCGAGAGTGAAGTTTTTATAGCGAAAGACGTTAGGGTCGGAACAATCCCCCTGATGACCCCGTTAATCGGAAAAGGCCGCACTGGGCGAGAGCTTCACGTGCCAAGAACCGCCCGGGTTGTCGCCGCACACAAGAAAATCACCAGGAATGACACGACTCCCGCAGCCAAGGCGAACGAGACACGGCCCGTCCCAGACGGAGGGTGGAGGACAATGGAACCCTCGCGAACACCAACACGTGGCCCCAGTTCTTTCTCGACCCTGAGCATCACTCTCTGCGATTCAATCTTGCGAAGATCGTCCCGAAATGGCTCCAACTCCTTCAGCAGACGGCTGATCTCGAGCCCACCGCGGATGCTCGTTGGCATCGCCTTCTGAAACTCTTCTCGATACTGGCGACGCAGCCCGAATTGCCCCTTCAGAATTCCCAACTTGTCCTCAGTGTCGGCGATCCGGTTGCGGAGTTGGGCCTCGGCCGCCCGTTCAAGCGATGCCTTCGCGGACGGTTCGGCCGCCAGACGGGCATCGGCGAGTTCGGCATCGAGGCGCTCCATTTCGGCCTCCAGTGCTTTGACAGTTGAGGAATTCAGGTTTGCCCCGACCCGCTTTTCGCGTTCGAGAAGGGCATGTTTGGCCGTACGCGAGCGGGTCAGATCCCCGACCCGCGGTTCGCTATCGGCCAGTTGACGGAGCTCGACCGGGTTCAGGTCGAAACGCCCCGTTGCGAGTTTCTTCTGAAGCAGGAGGAGGACGACTTCCAGATCCTGGACCTCCTTCTGGAGGATGGCCGTTTCCGCATCCAGGCGGGCGAGTTCGCTTTGCATCCTTGTGATCTTGGCATCGGCGGATTCCCCCCCCGCGACTCCATTCGCTTCAGCCAGTCGCGCGATCGACAGTTCACGGGAAAGGATCTCCTTGCGGAACTGTTCGGCCAACTGCTCTAACCGCCGCGTCCGTTCGTCCCATCGCGCACGGTCGATTGCGGTGAGGTCATCCAGGGCCATCTTGACGAGGGTGTCGACAATCACACGTAACTCCTCCGGACGCTCGCCAGTCAGTCGGAGGATCACGAAGCCATCGCGGGGGTCTTCGGCGGAAAGATGCTCTTCCAGCACACGGACCGGGTCGGTGGCACGGCGGAGGGTGTCCAGTCCAGCGATCCGGGAGTCGCCCGCGACCCGGGTGAGGAACTCCCGGTTCAGGAGTGCTGCCCTCACAACTGCACCACTTGGGACAGGAGATTCTCCTGGGCCGAGGGGATTGGGCAACTGGTGGGTCGGTTCCAGGACAGCCTCCACACGATACCGGCCAGGAGGAAGGGCGGCAAAGACAACCGTTGCAATCAGGGCGAACGCGATGGCCCCAAGACCCGCCCCAATCATCCACCACTGCCAAGCCGTGCTGGACGGGGATGGAGCTTGCTGCGGCTCCACCACGGGTGCCTCGGTAGGTGGCAGCGGTGTACCTGGGGCGACTTCATAAGTGGTGGTTGTCTCGTGCACGGCCATCCTCCCGGAATAATCACTCAATCTTGTCCGCTCGGCCCTTCCGGAATCCAGCCGAGTCAACTCGGCCGGGGCAGAATTCCCAAAAACAGGGGTATTGGGAAGGTCGGCAAGTTTTTGTTGTACCGGGAAACCGGGCGAGTCGATTAATCAGGGTAGTACGGGTGGACCGGGTACACCGGATTGTTGGCTGCCATCCGCGAACTCTGCACGATCCCAGGAAACAGGAGAGAAGCAATGGTCCGCCAGGGCTTCTGGAAACGGCTCGCGGCCGGTCTGGTGCTCGCTGTCCTCGCTGCGAGCGGGGGTGGGTGCCACAGCCTCCCGATGGGCCATGAGTGCTGTAAGCCCCCGAAGTTCAACCCGTGTTGTCTCCCGGACACCCCGGTCCCGAAGGAACTGAATAAGGTCAGTCTTCCCCCCTATGTGATCGAGACGCCGGATATTCTGCTGATCGAGGCAATTCGGGTGATCCCGCTGCCGCCCTACCGGGTTGAGCCGCTCGACGTGCTGTTCGTCTCGGCGAAAGCGGACACCGTGTTCGCGACGGATCCGATCAACGGCCTCTATCAGGTCGACCCGGATGGGACGATTAACCTGGGGTCGGCTTACGGGGGGACGATTCGCGTCTCCGACCTGACCACCGAGGAGATTCAGCGGTTGATTCAGACCAAGGTTCGTCAGTACGCCAAGGGGGCCGAGATGACGGTCTCGCTGGCTCAGTCCCGTGGGGCCCAGCAGATCGCCGGACAGCACATCGTGCGCCCGGATGGAACGGTCGGGCTCGGCGGATACGGAAGCGTGTACGTAGCTGGGATGACCATCGCCCAGGCCAAGGCGACAATCGAAGCCCACCTGTCGAAATACCTCTATCGGCCCCAGGTGGCCCTCGATGTCTACGCATTCAACAGTAAATTCTACTACGTTATCACCGATTTTGCGGGAGCTGGCCAGCAGGTCGCCCGCCTTTCCCACACCGGGAACGAGACGGTGTTGGATGCCGTCTCGAATATCGGTGGGCTGTCGGCCGTCTCGAGTAAGAAGATGTGGGTTGCTCGCCCAGCCCCAACGGCCTGCGGCGTCTGCCAGATCCTCCCGGTCGACTGGTGCGGGATCACCCAGAGGGGGGAGGTGAAGACGAACTACCAGATGCTCCCTGGGGACCGGCTGTTCATCATGAGCCAGCCGCTGACCAAGATCGACACCTACTACGCTCGAATGTTGGCCCCGCTGCAACGGACGCTGGGTGTCACACTCTACGGAGCCAGTGCCTATAGTGCGGTCAGGGCCGCCGCCACACCGCTATCGGCGACGAACGGGACGAACGGTGGTGTCACACCGATCCTCCCGATCGGCCAGTAACGGTCGCGACAGATGTGCCCGGAGCGCGGCCTCCGCCTCCGGGACTCAACTCAACCGGCGGTGACCTGAATCCCCGGCCGCGAGCGGGTAAGATGGAAAAGCGGGTCCGGTCGCAATACGGCAACTTCCCCGCAACCCGCACCAACCGGAGTGACACATGATATCCCGCTACTCAACGATCATTGCCACAGCGATTGTCGGATTCGTCGCCGACAGTACGGCTTTCGCTCAGCCAGTCGCTCCCGCCCCACGGCCAACTTTTTCGAATTATGGCGGCCTGATCGCGCCCGGTGCCGGTTACTACGGCTACGGCCGTGGCTACGGTCCCGGCTTTGGAGGGCCAGGGAGCGGGTTCGGTTTCGGCTTCAATGGTCAGCAGCAAAATCTGGTGCTCCAGCAGCAACTCGCCCAGACCAACCAGAACATCGCGAACCTGCAAACATTCCTGGCCACGGGAGTGAACCCGAACGTTTCGATTACCGGCCACGTGTCGGTATTCAACAGCCTCGGGCACTGGTATCCCATGGCTTCGAATGGCGGTGCTGGCGGAGGTGGGTCCGGGGGATTCGGACGCGGCATGTCCCGACCTGGCGGGTCGGGGATGTCCAGGCCGGGTGCTGGCACTCCCACAACTGCTGGCTCCGGCGTCCCATTGGGTGCTGCTGGTCCTGGCGGTTTCGGTGGGTTCGGGTTCCCCCAATGAGGTGCGGGCATGATGCAGTTCCTTCTCGCCAGACAGGACGTTTCAACCTTGTGAAAGGAGTCGCGGTGATGAATTTTCGCTCGCTTGTGTTTTCGCCTGGGGCGATGGCCCTTCTTCTCGGTCTCGGGTCGGGGAGCATGGCCACAGCGGCCGATGAGGCTCCGCCGAGGGTGGCCGCCCCGGTGACAGTCTCGGATTGCCCTGCCTGCGCTGGAGCGCCATCGCCAGGGTGTGCGACCTGTAACACCAGCAAGATGGGTGGCCATAAGCACTGCAAACCGTACGTTCCCCAGCTCTGCCCCGGGGCCTGTTTCGGGTATTTCCAGACCCAGTGGCATCGCTGGGAAGATGTCTGCCCATTGCCCTATCAGGGAGTCGGCTTGACTGATGCCCCCCCGGTCAAAACCCAAACGCTTGAGGCACCAACCCCTCTCCTGAGGCCGACGACAGACCCGAAGGCCCCAGGCAGCGATGCACCACCCACGAAACCGATGCCGAATCTCAATCCCGTTCCACCGACCAAGGGAGCGCCGGTCGTGCCTCCGAAGGTTTCGACGGTCCCGCCTTCAGACGGGATCTCGGTTCCTCCGCTGCCAAGCCGGTATTGATCGCAGTCAGGGAGATGTCTCGTCGTGACCCTGCTCGCATCCTAAATTGTTCCTCGCGGGATCGCCCGCCGTCCCACCCGACCGGTTCTCCGGTCGGGTGAGAGTGTTTTGTCACCTGACCAGGAGTGGGAATGCCCGGCGTGTCCCTGGTAACTGGTGGCGCGGGGTTTATCGGCTCACATTTGGTCGAAGCCCTGATCGGGCTCGGGCGACCGGTCCGGGTGTTCGATGATTTCAGCACCGGACATCGCGAGAACCTGACGGGAATCTCCCCCTCGCCGGACGTGGTGGAAGGATCGCTCACCGACCCAAACGCAGTCGATCGCGTGGTTGCTGGGTGCGACGTTGTGTTTCACCTGGGAGCCCTCGCATCGGTCGCCAGGAGTGTGGAAGACCCCCTCCTCAACCATGCTGTGAACGCGACGGGCACCTTGAACGTTCTCGATGCCGCTCGTCGGCATGGAGTTCGAAGAGTGGTTTATGCCGGTAGCGCCAGTGCCTACGGCGGGGCGTCTGATCCGGATGGTCAGGACGAAGCCACCCCTCTGTGCGCGCTCTCCCCCTACGCTGCGGCCAAGCTCGCGGGGGAGTTCTACTGTCAGGGGTTCGCTGCGAGCTACGGGCTCGAAACGGTCCGGCTACGGTTCTTCAATGTGTTCGGCCCGCGACAAAGGGCAGACAGTCCGTATTCGGGGGTGATCGCGATCTTTGCAGCCGCCCTATCTGCTGGCCGCACCCCGTGTGTGCATGGGGACGGCCTCCAGTCGCGAGATTTTGTGTCGGTCGTGGATGTGGCTCGGGCGCTGATCCTGGCAGCCGACACACCCAGAGTGTCGGGCCGTGTCTACAACGTCGGGACCGGCGGCAGTGTCACCGTGCTCGACCTGATCGCACTGCTCAACCGATTGCTCGGAACCAACGCAATACCCATCCACGGGCCAACACGATCGGGGGATGTGCGGCACTCACGAGCGAAGATCGGGCAGATTGTCCGGGATCTGGGCTATACCCCCAACGTCACGTTCGAGGAGGGTCTCGGGAAGACACTGGAGTGGTATAAGAGCCAGCGCGGCTGAAACATATCCAGCGCGCTCTGGGGTGATCACCACCGCAGCTCCGCTCCAGTCGATCCACATGGCCCAACAGCGGGAGTCTTGTCGAGGGGTCAACAGTGTTTTAGCGACCGGCAGAGTGAAGATTCCCACCACCTCCCAATGCCGGGCCAGCACGGAGTGTCGGCAGGAGTCTCGTACTGCCATATATACGTAGAATCATCTTTCCATTGATGCGATAGCTCAGCTTCCCCTGAGCTTGATTCGAACGCAGGGATTGGCTCACGCCCCATCGCGTAGTCACCCATGCGGGTTGTCGGCATTGGCTGCGTCCCGATAGGGACAGTGTCGACACCCGCTCTGACAGCAGAAGCCTCGCCGCAGGTGATACTCTTCAGTGAACACCCAACGCCCGTTCTCGACGTAGTAATCAACTCCTGCAACAAGAAGAATTTGCGGCTTTTGTTCGTCCACCAATTCCCTCCTCCCCGCCCAGGCAATTCCAGAGGATTGCGGCCATGTCATCGCACAAACAATTGAGCCACGGTTAACGTCGAAGACGGACAAGATTGCTCCAGCATCGAGTCACGAACCCCGCGAGCGTCAGGATCACTTCCGTGGTTTCGCTGGCAGTGACTTGGTGCCCAGGAGTTCCCCGGCCAGCGGGCCGCTTGGGAACACCACCTGGACCTCCAACCCATCTACCATCACCGAAAGGGGCACCCGTACCGAGTGCGAGCACAGGCGGCCTCAGAGGAACCCGGAAGCGCAGCGGTCGATGACCACACTCCCAGGCTCGGTCAGCCGAATCTCGGCCTCCACCTCGCGACCGTAGCTGGCGAACTTTTCCCCGACCTCACACCTCGTCAGAAACAGCCCCCTCGCCACGACATCGGGTTGCACCATAACCGAACTGCCCGGCGTGATCTCATCGCGCGCCTTGAAATTCACGGTCGCCTTGAGGCCGTCGAGGAGTTTGTGGGTCGTCTCCTGGCCCTTCACCACCTCGAGATCCCATTTGCGATCACTGGAGGAAAACGAATAGTGCCAGACTTTACCATCCTCCCCCATCAGTTTCAGTCCCACAGAGTCCACGCGATATTTGCCGGCCGGCAGTGGAACCCCTTTCTCCGCCTCCTTGACCACGATTAACTCGCCGAACTCGCTGACATAGTTCGCGCTCAACTCGACGATCTGGGTTCTGGGGAGCCGGGCGACCTCGACCCGGAGCGTCCCCGTCTCGTTCGGTCGCTCCCGGGCCTGCACTGCGAGCCCATCCGGCCGCGGGCTCACGAGTACCGCCGTCTCGCCTGCCGAGATGGCGTTGCCAAGTGGGAACTGCTCGGTAAGCGGGTCGAACTTGCCATCCCCATCGAAGTCGAGCCAGACGCGGTCGGTCCCGGCGCCATCAAAGCAGCCGTCCGCATCGCCGTCCGTCAGGATCGCAGCGATCTTCTTCCCTCCGATGGAGACTGTCCCGGCAGTGTACCCGCGAACGGCCCAGGCGACCCCATCTCCCCGCTTGCGCAGAAGCACCGTCCGGTCCTGCTTCCCTTGGTCGCCAAACGTGATCGAGACCTTTGCCTCCAGCGGTGTATCGCCGAGAATGTGCCGCTCACTGGCTGCGAAGCGGCCGTCACCATCCGCATCCAACCAGAGAGTTTTGCTGGTGGCGTGCCAGACAATCGCGAGTCGCTGCCGACCGCCCGGCCCGAGGGCGACGGAGCCGAACTTCGCACCGGCCGGCGGCATGTCGTCCGCGTGGAGCGGGCGACTCGGGACGTCCGCCAGTTCGACGGTCCGGTAGGTGAGGACAGAGCGGCCGTTCAGCGCCACCTCGTCCACGAACTTCCAGTCACCCGGCGGGTCTGGCGGGGCTGCGAGCGTGGCGAGCCAGAGCAGGAGCGTCATCGGTCATGACTCCTCGAATTCGCCGATCAACCCGGTGTCCCGCAACCCCGCTCCGCCGGCCTGGTCGGGTTCGGCCAGGACTCTGGCGAGGGTGTCGAGCCCTGTGTAATCATACCCGTTCTTCGCTTTGATCACACGCGCCAAAATCGCGTCCACTGCTGGGATCGCTGCGGCCGGATCGGCGAGGGCCAGCCCTACGAGCCCGTGTCGATTCTGCCGCCCGTCGAGGTTCGCCCGGTCCTGTGCCGGCATCGCACCCAACAGGATGAGCTGGGCCGTCTGCGGGTCGGTCGCAGCCAGGCTCAGGGCGAACATTTGGTTGAGCTGCGTGTTCTGGCTGAACGCGCCATCCGTCGAGGCGGTTCGGGCGGCCAGCGTCTTGTCGCGGAGTGCGGCGAGGTCCGGGTAGCCGACTTGCTTCGCATGATACAACAGCACCCCTGCCGTCACGCCACCACCCCCGTTGTAGATGGGAGGGGGGTCGGCCAGGATGCCGTCGACCACCTCATCGATCAACTTGATCGCAAGACCCCTGTCCTTGATGCGATCCGCCAGTCCAACGAGTGTCGTTGCGCGGGTGCTGCGATTCTCGATTCCGCGGGCGACTGCTATTGCCTCGTCCACGTTCGATCTCACGATCCGGTAGGCGACCCACTGGCGGGCAACCTCTTTGGAATTGGAGTTGTCCGGACGGAAGTCGGCGAACCACGCCTTTGCAGTGGCCAGATCGTGTTCGGCTACGCGGGCGCACGCCTGGGCGAGCCAAGGGTTAAAATCGAAAGCGGTTTTCAGCGGGTTAAGCATCTGGCGGCACGAGGGCGGATCGTAGAGAGCTACCCGAACGGCCACCATGCAACGGGAGTAGCTAACGTCTTCGCCGAACCCAAGCGGTGCAACGAGCTTCCTTGCCTCCTCGATCAGTTTGCGGCCGGCATCCTTCTTCCCCGACCGAAAGACAAGTTCGCCCGCCTGGGCGAGTGCCCAGGATCGATCGGCCTCCTCCAACCCGCGAGCCCGGGTCACTGCCTCCTCGGCGATTCGTAGTGACTGTTCGGGCGAGTCTGTCAGTAACCGTCCGGCCAGTTTGCAGACAGCCCGAAAGCCCTCATTGCCAGCGACCGGTTTCAGAAGGGCAATGGCCTCATCGGGATCGACCGTTGCGGTCTTGAATAGATCCCGATCACGGTTCATAGCTTCGATTTCCGCCGTGAGATCGACTTTGCCGCCAGTGCGGACTTTCTCCTCGTCGCGCCACTGACGGGCTGTGGCCGGGTCGAGCCTCGCCATCGCGCGGATCGCAGTCTTCCCCTCATCACCGGCCGCGACCCGGTTCGCCCACATCGCTGCCAGCAGATGCCGCGCAAGCTTCGCTATCGCGGCGTTGTGAGCTTCGCTCACGACAGGTGGAGGTGCTGTCGGGTCGGAGAGCCTGCGGAGCGAGAAGGCAACCGCGGCACTGCCGGCCTCAGCGCGAAATGTCCCAAAGCGGAAACCCTCGGCCCGGACCGACACAAATGCCAACCCCTCGTTGAGGCCGACAAGCGTGAATCGGCCAGTCGCATCGGTGGTGGTCGCCGCCGGCCGTGGGCCGTCCGCGTTGTCGAAGACGGTCGCCCCGGCAACGGGCTTTCCGGCGAGATCCGTCACCGTGCCTGTGATGGCGAGGTTGGATCGTGTCAGGACGACATCGCCATAATCGTGCGTCTCGCCGGGTTTTGCCTCCCACTCCGATGTTGAGGTGGTGCGGAACCCCAGCAAGGAGAGCGTGACCGTGTAGCGGTCACCGGCCTGAAGGATGGCAGATTCGAACCGGCCGTCGACTCCCGTGCTGCCGACACGCACTGATATCCCATGACCGATCACCCCGCTACCACTCACGAGGTAGGTGATCGAGTGTGAGAGTTCGACGCCGACTGCGAGAATCGGCTTCCCCGTCCGATCCACAGCCCGGATGCGAACTTTCGCAGCGTACTTCTCGGACACAACGACGCGCAACTCTCCTTCGGGCTTGCTCGGGTCGATTGCGACCGGCGCGGCGGTGATCGCGCTGCCCGTGCTGGCCGTGACCCCAACCACTCCGCTCTCGGGGTTCAGCCCGCGAATGACAAATCGTCCCTGGAGATCAGTCACGATCGGCTTGCCGTCGGAGGAATTCGTACTGCTGTACCCGACCTGCACCCTGGCGCTCTCCACGGGTCGGCCGGCATCATCCACCACCACCCCCTTGACATCAACCGTCTTGACGAGCGCGAAGGTGCCAAAGTCATGCGATTTCCCGGGTGCGATCAGCACGGAGTCAGTCGCGAACTGGTTGAAGCGATTGGAGCTGAACTTCACAACGGCGTACCCTTTGGGCGCACCCGGGATGACCGACACTGCACCCGCGGGAACAAGATGTTCCAGTTTGCCATTGATGTTTGCCTGGATGGCAGTGACAGAGCTAGAAGTCCCCTCCCCATGAATGATCTGAGCGGAAAGAGTTGCCCCGGAAACCCCATCGCCCGTCTTGGAATCGATGAACCTGGCCGTAATCCGGGCGGCAGCTTCGAGCGGGGTAGTCACCACGGCTGTCTCGCCGGATTGGACTTTCACCGACCCGGCGGCTTTCGGGAACACCGATGCAGGGCCGGAGTAGGGGAAGCCGATCTGGTACTGACCCGGCGGCAGATCTGCGAGCAATACCTCAGCGCTCTCTTTCGCAGTCGCTTCCGCTGTCACTTGCAGAAGATCAGAAGCAGCCACCCGGGTGAGGGTAATTCGGATATCGCCCGGCTTCGCATCCTTCGGTTTCGTGAACACAAGCCGGACAGCCCCGGCCTTCCGGAGCGTGACCGTGGCGGGTTTGCCGGGCAGCACCCAAAACCGGCCGGTGCCGTAGCCAGGGGCCTCAAACTGCACAGCAAGCGAGTGACTCACCGGCACGCCAGAGAATGTGAACGCCCCGTCGTCGTCGACTTTCGGCGGGAACGACTCCCAGAACCAGTCCGGAGTCTCGGCAAGAGACACGGGACTGCCACCGTACCGGGCGAACGAGTCCGGCCCCAGCCAAACAGGTTTCAGTTTCAGCCCGGCGATCGGCTTTCCGTCCTCGTCTGTCACACGACCGGTCAACTCGGTGTTGTCGAGCAAGTCGATGACCGGCGGGTATCGTTGCTCCTCGCGGTAGAGCATCCCGTACCCTCCGCGACCGTCCTTGCCACGGGCAAGCAGGCGGGCGTAGCGCCCCGTTGGTGCCGACTCCTTGGGCATCAGGAAGCGAGCCTCGCCCGTCGTGTCGGTCGTTGTGAACACGGGCTCGCCGCCCTTCGGCTCGCCAGGTGTCGGGTAGGTGAACAGGATCAACCCGACCTTGGCGCCAACCGCCGGTTTGCCCCTGTCGACCACGGGATAGGTCCACTCTCCTGGTGGATCGGCAGCAACGGCCGTGGTTGCGGCCAATAAGAGCCAGGCGACGATCACCCGCATCATGGGCATCCTCCGTGGGTCGGTGGGGATGGTGAGGACTCGTCCAGGACCACCACCGGGATTGGGTGTGCGATCCGAATCTTCGGCCTGAAAGGTCGTTTCCTCCAACCCAGGCCGCAGGCCGGGGCATCGGTTACGGCTCGAGGAGTGGGGACCGAGCCAGATCACGCTACGACAATCTGACAAATCTATTATGTGACACTTTCTGCGTTGCCCCGCTTGTGCGATACCTGGACACTCTGACAGGTCTATTATGTGACACTTTCTGCGTTGCCCCGCTTTGGATGTGTCTCGGGGTTCTCGGGGTCGTTCCAAATGGAAGGAGTTCCAGGGGGTGTGGGTGGGAATCGTCACAGCCACCTCCTGTTTTCGCTCAAGGAAGCGATTTCCAAGCCTACTCCGACATCGTTTCGGCCTCGGACTCCGCGGCCAGATGCCCAATCCCGAGTTGCTGCGGGATGTCGTCGAGAACGATCATTCAGGTCATCTTATTGGGGGAAGTTGCCTGCCACAGAAGCAAGTGGCGCAAGAGTTCGCAATCACGAGGTGTTTCCCGCCTGGGGTATGCAATCCGATTGTTCGGCCTGAATGGGGGTTTCTTGTTATACTCCCCAGTGGCAGGAATGAGCTATCGTCGACCGGTTGATTTTTCTCACCCGTTCACGAATATCGCAGCGAATGTGGGCAATGGCCGAAGCGAAGCGATGACCGTTGCTTCGGTGCTCACCGCTGGGTAGCACCACCTGATTACCCGTCCGTCCGTCCGCAATTGGGAGAGGCGATGTTAAGGACCACGGCATTTGCCCTGGCGTTGTCGGGGCTGTGCCTGTGCTCGACTCTGCGGGCCGACGACGCCGAGGATAAGGCCGTCGCACTCGTGGAGAAACTCGGAGGGAAGGTCACCCGCGACGAGAAGGCACCCGGGAAACCTGTCATCACCTTCAACCTGCGAGGCAGGCAGGTGACAGATGCGGGGCTGAAGGAACTGGCCGCACTCAAAAACCTCACCTCGCTCGACATTGGCGGCACGAAAGTGACGGATGCAGGGCTGAAGGAACTGGCCGAACTCAAAAACCTCACCACGCTC
>PLDW01000451.1 GCA_003136315.1 Gemmataceae bacterium
TACCAACAGGACGTACCAACAGGACGTATCAGCTCACCCGGCGACTGACGTCGCCGGTTCGCCAATGACAATGTTACCACTCGCACACACTCATTGAATCGTGCCGGAATTCCTCCAAAGAACCCGGGCCTATCGACATTCCTGATACTCGGTGATAGAATGTGACCGGGAGGTCGACATGAGCCCGCCCGTCCGACCCCGGGTCTTCCTCAGCTACGGCACGCGCGATGCCTCCGCGCTGGCTGGGGAGGCTCGCGCTCATCTCGATGCGAATGGTTTCGACGTCTGGCAGGACACCGAACGCATCCGCCCCGGACACGCCTGGGGCGAGGCCGAGATCCGCGACGGTATCCACCAGTCGGCCGCCGTTGTTGCCCTCCTCTCACCCCACGCCACTCGTGAGGCCGCCAGCAGCCCGGACCGGGTCACCAGCGTTTGCATCAACGAGCTGTACGAAGCCAAATACTTCGCCAAGATCCCGATCGTGCCGGTCATGGCGGTGATGTGCCGGGTGCCGTTCCTCGTCAACGAACTGCACTACCTCGACCTCACCAACTCTGCCACCTGGCCTGACCGCCTACCCCGACTGGCGGAGGCGCTGGGTGAGGCCATCCAGACCGGGAAATCGCCCGCACGACCCAACCCGCTTGGCGTGCTTCGACCGTTCGATTTCGCACTCCAGATGGAATCGCGGCGAGGCTTCGTCGGCCGCGACTGGCTGTTCCGCGACCTGGCCAACTGGCGGAAGGAAGTGGCCGGGAAGCGGGCCGCGGTGGTGACCGGCGACCCGGGGATCGGCAAGACAGCCCTCTCGGCGGAACTGGCCACCCACAGCAGCGCGGCCGGGGTGCTGGCCGTCCACTTCTGCGATTCGCGTTACTCGGACATGCTCGATCCCGGTCGGTTCGTGCAGAACATCGCCTACCAGCTCGCCGGGGTACTCCCCGACTACGCCGAACAGTTGCAGGCCCGGCCCGACGCCATCCCAAGGCTGCTCGCGGCCTCCACCGACCCTCCCGCCGCTCTCCGCGATGGTGTGCTGATCCCCCTGAAGGCGATCCGAACCCCCAGCGGTGGGCCGTTCCTGGTCCTGGTCGATGCGCTGGATGAGGCGATGCTGACCGGCCGGGCGGACTCGATCGCGGAACTGCTCGCCCGGGGTCTCGATTTGCTGCCATCCTGGCTCAAGGTGGTGACCACGGCTCGACGCGAGCCGGCGGTGATGGCCCGGCTCACCCGGCTGAAGGAGAAGGAACTCCGGGCCGACCTCCCGGAAAACCGCGACGACCTCCGCACCTACCTCGCCAGCCGGTTGGCCGAGCCCGTCCTGGCCGACCGGCTCGCTGGGGCGAGTGTGCCGGTGGAGCAGGTGGCCGACCCGATCGCGAAACAGGCGGCAGGGAACTTCCTGTACGCAGTCGAAACGCTCCGTGCAATCGAGGAGGGCGACCTGGAACCGGGCGAGGTGGGCAGCCTGCCGCCGGGGCTGGGTGGGCTATATTTCTGGTTCTTCAATCGCCGCTTCCCAGACCCGGCCCGCACCTTCGCCGACCCGCGGGTGGTGCTGGCGGTGCTCGTCGCCGCGGAGGTGCCGCTCACGCGCCAGCAACTCGCCGCCGCAACCGGGTTCCCGGTGGTGGAGCGGCTCAACCCGGTCCTGCGCATCCTGGCGGGGTACGCTCCGGAGCGCGAGGGGCGGTTCGGCCTGTACCACCGGTCGCTGGCCGACTGGCTGATCACCGACACCGATTTCCAGGTGGATGTGCGGGCCGGTCACGCCCAACTCGCCGACACCGGCTGGCGGGAGTTCGAGGCCGGCGTCTCCAGGATGGGCGAGTACGCCATGCTCTACCTACCGACCCACCTGGAGCAAGCCGGCCAGGTCGATCGGCTGGACCGTTTACTGACGGATTACGGCTACCTGAGTGTCTGCGCAGAACACTATGAGCGACTCGGCAATGTGGCACGTGCGGAGGCGATCTTCGAGGGGGCAGTCGCGCGCTGCCGACGGAAGGTCGCTCTCGATGCAACACACTCGAATCAATCGACTCTCTTTTTGGTTCAGATATACCTTGGTGACTTCCGCGTTGCGCTGGGGGATCTGAACGGAGCCGCCGCAGTCTACGAGGAAGCCGAACGGCGGATGCGAGAACTCGCGGCGTCCGACCCAGGTAACCACGAGTGGCAGCGGGACGTGTTCGCCAGCCTCAGCAGGATTGGTAACGTGCGAGTGGCACGTGGGGATTTGGATGGAGCACTCGCCGCTTTCGAGGAGGGGTTGGTGGTAGCCCGCCGTTTGGCGGAATCGGACCCTCGCAACGCTGGATGGCAGCGGGATGTCTCCGTCGGTCTGAACAAGGTGGGAGACGTGCGAGTGGCCCGTGGGGATCTGGACGGAGCACTCGTCGCCTTCGAGGAAGACCTGGCCATCGCCCGCCGGTTGGCAGAGTTGGAGCCGCAAAATGCTAGATGGCAGTGTGACGTGTCGGTCAGTCTGGTGTGGGTCGGTAACGTGCGAGCGGCACGTGGTGATCTGAACGGGGCACTTAAGGCATTCGACGAATCCCTGGCGATCCTCCGCCGGTTGGTGGATGCGGACCCGCAGAACGCCGTGTGGGTCAGGGACTTGTCGATCAGCCTGAACAAGGTGGGAGACGTGCGGGTGGCCCGTGGTGATCTGGATGGGGCGCTCACCGCGTTCGACGAATGCCTGACGATCTTGCGTCGTTTGGCGGAGTCGGACCCACGCAACGCCGGATGGCAGCGGGATGTCTCCGTCAGCCTGGATCGAGTGGGAGACATGCGAATGGCCCGTGGTGATCTGGATGGGGCACTCGCCGCATTCGAGGAGGGGCTCACAATCCGCCGTCGTTTGGCGGAGTCGGACCCGCGCAACGCCGGATGGCAGAAGGACGTAGCCATTTCATACGCCAAGATCGCCGAGGTTGCGGAGGAGAAGGGAGACGCGACCGCCGCACGAGAGTACCGGCGGTCGTCCTGGCAGGTGTACGATGGGATGCGACGCGCGGGGATGCACCTCGACCCGGCGAATAGCCGGTTCCTGGCCTGGCTCGACAGCCTGTTCGGCCCACCCGCGGCGGAAACGTGATCGACCGCGCGGGCCGTCGGGTGGCGTTGGTCAGCGGGTGTGTTCGATTTGACAATGAATCCTGGCAAATGGATGCCTGATTATTCTGTACCACGGAGGGCTTATACAGCATAGCCCAGGATCGCGTTTCGCGCACCCGGGGTGTGGCAGGCGGGTGGGGTCGAGCTATTCGAGTCGATTAGGCTCACCCCCCACCCGGCCCGCAAAGCCGGGCCGACCTCCCCCACAAGGGGGGAGGTAAGAAGGCTTGTTCGATTGATCTGAATGCTTATACGTCGAAATAGGCGATATCGCACGCCAACATCACCTTCTTACCTCCCCCCTTGTGGGGGAGGTCGCCGCGAAGCAGGCGGGTGGGGGGTCGAGCTTGGCAAGTCGTGGAGGCTTACCCCCCACCCGGCCCGCAGAGCCGGGCCGACCTCCCCCACAAGGGGGGAGGTAAGAGGGTCGTCCGATATAGGATTTCGCCTCTACTGTTGTCTAAGCTATAACAATCATCACCTGCGCCCTCTTACCTCCCCCCTTGTGAGGGAGGTCGCCGCGCCAGCGGCGGGTGGGGGGTCAAGCTTATCCAGTTAGGAAGGTTTCCCCTCCACCCGGCTCGCAAAACCTCGCCGACCTACCCCTGTTAGCCCACAAGAGGGGAGGTAAGAGGGCTTGTTCGATTGATCTGAATGCCTATACGTAGGAATAGGCGATATCGCACACCACGATAACCCTCTCACCTCCCCCCTTGTGGAGGAGGTCGCCGCGCCAGCGGCGGGTGGGGGGTCGAGCTTTGCGAGTCGTGGAGGCTTTCCCCCCACCCTCGAGCAAAGCCTCACCGAGCTTTCCCATATAGCAGGAGATGAAAACACCCGCTCTACGGAGGAAACTGGCATCTGGCTTTCGACCTCGCCGCGAGCCCCAGTCAGAGGATCGCGTGGATCACCTGGCCGCGGCTCGCGGGGAGCGGACGACCCAGCGTGTCGTGAATCTCCGCGTGCGGCTCGTACCCCAGGCAGTGCAGTGCAGTCGCCGTCAGGTCTTGCGGCGACACCCGGCCGTCCTTCGGGTAGGCACCGTTTCGGTCGGACGCTCCGTAGACTCGGCCGCCCTTCACCCCGCAGCCGGCCAGCGCAACCGAGAAGACGTGACCCCAGTGGTCGCGCCCGGCCCCACCGTTGAGCTTTGGCGTGCGGCCAAACTCCGAGAGGCACATCACCAACGTGCTGTCCAACAGGCTGCGGTCAGACAGATCTTCGAGCAATGTGGCGATCCCGCCGTCCGCAGTCGGGGCGAGTACAGTCTTCAAGCGTTGGGCTTCCCGGGCGTGGGAGTCCCAACAGGGGGCGTCCGATGGCTCCTCCGGGCCACGGAACCAGTTCACGTGAACCAACCCGACCCCGGCCTCGACCAGCCGACGAGCGAGAAGACAACTCTGTCCGAACTGGGTGCGGCCGTAGGCGTCTCGTGTTTTCGGCGCTTCTCGCGAGAGGTCAAACGCAGCCCGGGCGGCCGGCGAACCGAGCAGATCGAACGCCTGTTCGGTATACCGGGTCGAAGGTCCGTGCGAGGAATCCGCTCCGGTGGCAATGTCCCGGTCCAAGCGGTGAAACAAATCTCGCCGCTCGGCAAGACGGTCGAGGGGGACATCAGGTGTGAGCGTGAGTTCGGGCACTCGGAAGGTGGGGGCTGCTGGCTCGCATCGGAACAGCCACGGGTCGCTGTTGCGACCCAGCAAGCCGGCATCCTGGCCAGGCCAGACGGACTGATCCGTGTTGAAGATCCGCATCGGGAGACGGACCGCCCCGGGCAAACCACCCTGGTCGCCGCGAAGCCGGCGGACAATCGCTCCGAGTGTCGGGTAGTCGTTCGGTGGGCCGGGGTTCACGTTCTCCGCGTTCATCGGGTTATGCGGCACGCCGGTGAGCATCGCGTAGCCGCTGGAGGAGTGCGCGTTGTCGTCCGTGGCGACGGCACGCAGCAAACAGAGTTTGTCGGCTTGCCGGGCCAGCTTCGGGAACACCGAACCGATTCGCACACCCGGCACGTTCGTCTCGATCGGGCCGATCTCGCCACGCACTCCGGCTGGCGCATCGGGCTTCGGATCCCAGGTCGAGTGTTGCGGCGGCCCTCCCATGAGGAACAGAACGATGCAACTCTTAGGGGCGTGTGAGCGGTCACTGCCGACAGCACGTCCGTGGAGCAACTGGGCCAGAGAAAGACCAAATGTGGACAAGCCGCCGACACGGAGTAACTCCCGCCGCGACGGGCCGGTGCAGGTGGATGCAGCGAGAGGGGAGAGGGGTAGCATCGGGCAGGGGTTCCCAATGGGGATGAAGGGAGTGTCAGGCGAGTAGATCAGTCAGACGGCCGGAAAAGACCGACCAGGATTGTGGGTGCCNNGCCGCCCGTGGCACCCGAGCCTGTTGGTCGATTTCCTCCGGCCACCTGCCTCAATTCGCACACAAGCGGTCCAGGCGAATCCAAGCCCAACACCACAAAGATATCATTTAGCATCCCACGTCGCCCAAGATCCCGCAAGTGACCACTGGAGGTGGGTGTGTCAATTTTTCAACGGCCCGGGGAAAAGC
>PLDW01000008.1 GCA_003136315.1 Gemmataceae bacterium
CCCATTAGACCGATGATCGCTCCGTGAATGAGACAGCCTCAGCGGATTCCTGTATGAAAGCGGCTCAATGTCTTGGCCCGACACCTCGCCACAAACCCGCGGTTTGCACGCAGCCAGTGGGGCAGCGGTCACCATGACCCTGTGATACAAAAAGGCGAGCAGTCGCCCAAGGGAAGTGCGGGCGGCGATTTCGGCAAGATTCAATCCGTGGGGGGCAGAGGGCACCCCTTTGCACAGTTACTGGGAGCGCGCGAACGCCTGGAAAAGTCAGGCGGTCGACCAAACCGGGCGAGAGCGAGCGAGTTCGGGCCGGAGACCACGGGTTGCAAAATCCCTTGCAAAGCGACACGCAAGATCCGTCCCCAAAGGACTTACGTCGATTTAGGCTGTGCAAAGGGGTGGGCAGAGGGTCACAACGTCACGCCAACGAGCCGGAAGCGTCAGCGACGGACAACCACCGCGAATGCTTACGCATTCAATCGTTTCGTCTCGTCTCGGGAGCTGAGTTGGTTGCTTACCCGACCGTGAACCAGTCCCAGAACGCCAGAGCCCGACCGGGAGAGATGTCCCGGCCGGGCCGCAGGTTTCGGATCTCACGTGGGTGAGCCCGAGGTTATTTCTCGCCTCCCGGGATCAGAGACACCTTCGGCAGCTTCAGATCCTTGCCTCCGGCGGTCGCGAACACCGGGTTCACGGTCACGCTATAGGTCTGACGATCCGGGTTCATCTTGTAAAACGCCCGGATGTCTGCTGTCCCACCGGTGCCATGAAGCACCTGTTCCATCGGGGCAGCGACGGCAGGAAGACGGAGTTTGGCATCAGCCGGGTTGCTGCTGGCAACCCCGGTCGAACCGCACCCGCCGCTCATCCCCGCTCGCTCGGTCCGAACCCCCGCAGGCGCCGGATCCGCTCGGACCGCTGTCAGATCGGCTGTGACCTCCACCAACTCGGTCCGGGAACCACCCACCAACTTGATCTCCACCGGAGTCGGATCGTTCAAATCGACGGTAATCAAATCGTGAGCCTCGTTCGGTGTGCCCTTGAACTTGGTTACCTTGATCGTCGCGAGATTCCCGACCGACCGGCCGAGCGATGTCTTCACCGAGACCTTGTATGTCCCGCTGAATGCCGTCGCTGCGGTGTACACCTCGCTGCGTGCATCGTTTTTCTGCTCCAGGATGTCACCCTGAAGCACTCCGCCTCCGCTCGACCGCTTCTGCATCGCGGAACACACCGAACCTGTCGGCTCCGCCACAATCAGATCCAGGTCAGCCGAGCCGATCCAGAGCAACTCGATGACCAGATCCCGCTGGGTCTGCTCCACCAGAGTCTTCTTCAACCCATCGGCTTTCACTCCCGACGCTGCGAACTTCGCAACAAACTTCGGCAGAAGATCTCGCGTCCTGGCGTGGTAGTTGATCCCGTCCGACGCCGACCAGTCGCGGTGCAACAGGTTTGACGCCGCCCACTCCACCGTGTCCGGCTTCACATCCCGGGACAACTCGGCATACGCCAGAGCGTTGGCATACGGACCGGGTTGATCCGGACCGTACTCCGCCGCCCGACGGCAGAACGCAATGGCCTGATCGTGGTGGTTCAATTCCGCCTCGGCCTTGGCCGCTTTCAGGTACGCCTTCGGATTCGTCGGATCGAGGTCGATCGCTGATGTCGACGCCCGCTCCACCTCCACCGGAGACGCCTGGCTCATCTGAAGTGCGATCGCCAACGCTTCGTGCGCCCACTCATCGGTCGCCAACCCCTTGCGAAGGTTCGCCTTGAGCACCTCCGCCGCATGGCCGTACTCGTCAAAATCCATCAGGAAGTCAGCCGTCGCGATGATCAGCCCTGGCTCCTCCACGGTCCAGTCGATCGCCTGGTTCCACATCCGCTTCGGATTCCGATCAATCTTGTTGATTATCGCATCCGCGTTGAAATTCGGGTCAACGATAGTCGGGTTGGCCGCGATCACAACGGGAGCGACGTCCCGCTCCTTCGCCGGGTTTGGCTTCATCGTCCCGTTCGGGGGAATCACCACCAGAGGATTCCCTTCTCGAGGGAGAGCTGCCATCCCGGCTGCACCCTTGAGTTTGACCGAACCGGACGAGTGGTAACGACTGGTTCCCCGGATGACGAGCGAGAAGGTCGGGGAATAATACGCGAGCGAGTTCCGCTGAGAGACCGGGAGAGTCGACTCCTCGGTCGGGTCGGCTGCCCCCGCCGCTGCCGGTCCTTGCGCGGGTGGGGGAATGTTGGCCCACTCACCCTTGGCGACCGTCTCAAAGAT
The DNA here is from genome assembly GCA_003136315.1 of Gemmataceae bacterium. Taxonomy (GTDB): domain Bacteria; phylum Planctomycetota; class Planctomycetia; order Gemmatales; family Gemmataceae; genus Urbifossiella. Next base: position 2,285 of record PLDW01000008.1, read on the forward strand.
CAGTTGTTGGAGCACAGGGAAATTGTTGCCACCCTGAAGCCCGAACTGACCGCCCAAATTCCCGAACTGGCCCAGCCCACCACCTCCACCCAGACCGACAATTCCGCCGCCCCCCTGGTTAGCCCCCCCGAAGAACGGGTTGCCGCCCTGCTGCCCACCCTGTTGCCCGAACCCACCGCCACCACCCGGTGGCCCGAACCCGCCGCCACCCCCGAATCCACCGCCCCCGAATCCACCTCCGCCAAGGAAATTCCGCAGCCCGCCCCCGTAGAGGCTCGCTTGCCCGAAGATCGCCAGGGTCTGGTTCTGAATCTGAAGATTCTGTCGGAGGGTCGCTTGGTTCACGGAACTCGGGATGGGGATGACCAGATCCGCAACCGGGAACACCCGTGTGACCTTCTCCTCCAGCCTCGCCTGGTACGAGGTGATCTCAACGTAGTCCGGTCGTACCACATAGGTCACATCCGGAATCGTCAACCCCCGAAGGTACACATCCAGGAACGTCCCCACCGTCAGACCATCCAACTTCGTCGCACTCAACTTCTCTGCCTTCGCATCGTTGAGCGCTGCCGACATCTCGATCGCTGCCTTGTTGATCACAAACGTGATCTCATATTGCTTCGCCAGATCCTGAAGCACTTCCGACAGCGGCGTCGTCTGCAAATCCTTACCATACGACACTCGCTGATTCTCCAATATGCTCTGAATCTTTTTCTGCGTAGGCCCGCCCGTATCACCAAGTGTCGAACTCTCGTACCGCTCTCTTCGCAGTGAGGTCAGTTCCCGCCACACCGCCGCTGGGGGGAAGTGAACCGGCGGTTCATCCGGATACGGAATGTGCGACTTCTCCGTCTGCATCAGCGTCAGCAATACCCGGTCGTCGCGGATTCGCACCAACTCCCGCCATTCCCGCAAGTGCGTCGCCTGGTGGCCAATGATGTAACTGGCCGAGGCTGCCACCGGTACGGTCTGACCCCGGCTGATCCGCTCCTGGATCAGCACCTGAGCCTCGGTGTACGCCAGCTCATAACGCCCTTGCTGCATCAACTGACGGAACGAATT
>PLDW01000505.1 GCA_003136315.1 Gemmataceae bacterium
TAAATCCCAGGAAGTGCCATTCGCCTTAGAGGCTGAAAACCGATCTCCATCCCGGAACACTTTCGACACCCTCACTCTCCAGCAGGCAACCCCGCACGCTACTTTTCACTCGCAGGCCATGCTGATCGTCTCCTGGTAGAGGGGTCGACAACCGGGATTGGGCCTGGTGGAGGACGTTGAGTCACAGCTCAGAAGAGACGGGCCAGCCGAAACGCATGCACGGTTCTGGTCCCGTTGCTTCGACTTCCGGCTCGTGAGGTCACTCACGTGTGGGACGACGGTGTGACGCTTCGCTTCATCAGGTTTGACCAGGCCTCGACCTCTCTGGCCGCCCTGGCCGATGGGGAGGTCTCAATCAACTGCGTGTGACGCGACCTCAATTGGCAGTCACTCACGTGAGGGCTGTCAGGAGGTGAGTGCGGAGCTGTCACTTGGTCGCCGTCGTCCCCAGCCGGAGTGTTCCTGGCAGGAGTTTAAAGTTTCAAGTTTAAGAGTTTAAAGATGATGACCTCGTCCCCAAGACCGTTCGCTTCAGCGTACTCACCACCACGCGGGTGGGGATGTGCGCACGGCTTCTGGAAGTCGAACAGGTCGGCGCGGTGCGGCTCGATCAAGCCGTGGTCGTCGAACAGGGAGATGCGAGCGCGGGCCGCCTTATCCAACAACCCCTCCAGCGTCATGGCCGAAGCGACTTGCCTGCTCCGTTGGCATCTCAGCCCTCCTGGAGTCGCAGGCCGGTCAGGCGGGGGCTGCGGCTGTTGGCGACGGCGACGCGACTGCCCCACTCACGGAGTTCCTTGCTACAGTCATGCGGGTCGATGGGAACCTCGATCAGGCACGGCCCGTCATGGGCCAGCGCCCTGTTGATCGCAGCGTCGAACTCGCCGACAGTGGCGGCGCGCAGGCCGAGCCCCTTACCCTCTCCCGCGTTGAACACCGCCATCAGCCCAGCGTAGTCCCAGTTTTTGATCCGGTTGTACGGCCCGTCGTGGATCTCTGCCTCGATGGTGTACCCGCGGTTGTTGATCAACACGATGATCGGCTTCACCCCATACCGCACCATCGTCGAGACTTCTTGCGCAGTGAGCTGGAACGATCCGTCGCCGATCATGGCGATGACGCGAGTGGGTGTCGGAGAGCCGAGTTCGTAGCCAAGCGTGGCGGGGCAGCACCAACCGATCGAGCCCGCCTGGAACTGGATCTCGAACCGGCAGCCATGTGGGAGTCGAAGCTTCAGTCCGTTGAACCACGAGTCCCCTGTCTCCACCAGCAGCGCGGTCTGGTCTCCGAGGACCGACTGGACCTTGGCAAACACCGACCGCGTTGTCAGCGGGGCCGTCGAATCGGGGGGGGCCACACCGTTTGCAGTGAAAGTGGGGGTGTCCTCACGGTTGAGTCGGAGTTCCTCAAACGATGCCGGACTGGGTGGCACTTTTTTGGCCAGGGCTGAGAGGAAATCAGACAGCGCCACACCCGAGTACCTGGCCCCGGGCAGGCGAACGTCGTCGGGGTTGGCGAGCAGAAGTTTCTGCGGATCGATCAGGGCCGAGTAGCCTGTGGTGGAATAGTCCGAGAGCAGGCCGCCGGCAAAAAGGTAGGCGTCGGCGGACTCGACCAGTGCCGCCACACCTGGCGAACTGACTGGACCCCAGTACAGCCCGGCGAAGGCGGGGTGATCCTCCGGGAACATCCCCTTGGCAGCCGGTTGAGCTGCGACGGCACAGCCCAGGGCCTCAGCGAGTTTGAGGAACGCCGCCTGGGCCTCCGGCGGTCGGACCAGCGGGCCAGCGACCAGGACAGGCCGCGTGGAGTTGGCCAAAAGTTCCGCAGCGTGCGCGACCGCGGCAGCGAGAGCGGTCGGATCGCTGTGCGACCTGTTCTGAAAGTGCCGCGGTGCTGGGGCCGGCACGGCCAGTGCAGCCAGGTTGCAGTCGATTTCGAGGTAGACGGGTTTGCGCTTGCAGAGAGCCGTCTCGATCGCGCGGTCGATCACGGTCGGCGCATCCTCGAGCCTCCGAATGGCAAATGCACCGGCCGTCACATGCGCGTAGATCTGACGCTGATAGTCGTAGCGGACCTCGCCCAGCGCGTGGTGAATGATGTGACCATCCGCCTCCGAGTCGCTGTTGATGCCGCCGGAGATCGCGATGACCGGCAAACTCTCAGCGTACGCGCAGGCCACCGCGTTGAGAGCGCTCAGCCCCCCGACGCTGTAGGTGACGACGAGCGCTCCGATTCCATTGGACCGGGCGTACCCCTCGGCAGCGTAACCGGCATTCAATTCGTTACAGCAGCCGATCATCTGAAGTCGGGGGTTCTTCAATAGCTGGTCGAGCAGGACAAGGTTGAAGTCGCCCGGTACGGAGAAATAGTGACGCACACCCGCTTGCTCGAGCCTTCGTCCCAGGTACTCACCGACCGAGCACCGTTCCCATTCGTCCCTCATGCTGCTCGCTCCTTTATGGTTGAAAAATCGTGTATGTTTGCCTCGAATTGCCGGACTCCCGGACGACCGCAGTCTTCATCGTCATCGCCATGTGTACCTGCTCAGGGCGACACGAAACTTATCCATCGAGTCCGGATCGCGGATACTCTGGCGTCCACTGCGTGGCCGCCACCCGGTCGCGCAGTTCCTCGGGGCTCGTCTTCGGCGCGACGCCGGCGCGCTGTGCTTCCAGTCCGACGGTCGTCGCAATCGCACGGGCCACGGAGCGAACGTCCCGGAGGGAGGGCAGCAGGGAGTCGGACGGGTTCGCCCGAGCCGGTGAGCATTCACCCAGCGCACGCGCGGCGGCGAGCATCATTCCGTCGGTCACCCGGCTCGCCCCGGACGCGACCACGCCCAGCCCCACCGCCGGGAAGATGAACACGTTGTTGCACTGGGCGATCGGGATCACCCGACCCTCGTACCGCACCGGCGGGTAGGGCGAGCCAGTGGCGACCAGCGCCTTGCCGGCGGTCCAGCGGATCAGGTCTTCGGCGCTGGCCTCGGACCGGGTCGTCGGGTTCGAGAGTGGGAAGATCACCGGCCGTTCCACCTTACGGGCCATCTCGCGAACGATCGCTTCACTGAATGCGCCGCCGACGGTCGAGAGGCCAATGAGGACGGTCGCCTCGACCTGGCCGATCACCTCCGCCAGCCCGATCGTGTCATGGGAGGTCCGAGGCCAGTTCGCCACGTGCTCGTCCGGCTGGGCGTACACACGCTGCGCGGGTGTCAGGTCGGTGCGCCCCGTGTGAAGCAATCCGTCCTTGTCCACCATCCAGAACCGGCTGCGGGCCTCGACCTCCGAGAGACCATCCTGCACGAGCGCCGCCCGGAGGTAGTCGGCCACACCCACAGCGGCCGAGCCCGCACCGAGGAACACGATCTGCTGGTCGCGCAGCCGCTTGCCAGTGACGCCGACCGCGCCCAGGATCGCACCCAGGGCGACTGCCGCCGTACCCTGGATGTCGTCGTTGAAGGTCAGCAGTTCGTCCCGGTAGTGTTCCAGGATGGGGCGCGCGTGCGGCGTCGCGAAGTCTTCCCACTGGAGGCAGACCTCGGGAAGCTCTTGCTTGACGGCCTGGACGAACTGATCCACGAAATCGAAGTACGCCTGGCCGCTCACCCGCTCGTGACGCCAGCCGAGGTACTCGGGGTCGTTGAGCCGTTCTGAGTTGTTGGTCCCCACGTCCAACACGATGGGTAGGGTTCGCTCCGGGCGAATCCCGCCGATGAGCGAGTACAGCGAGAGCTTGCCGATGGGGATGCCCAGGCCGCCAGCACCCTGGTCGCCGATGCCCAGGATGCGTTCGCCGTCGGTGACGACAATGACGTCCACATCCGGGTTGGGTCGGTTCCGTAGGAGTGCGGGGATCGAGTCACGCAGCGGGTAGGGGATAAACAGGCCGCGGGGCCGGCGGTAGATGTGGCTGAATTCCTGGCACGCCTGCGCCACCGTCGGAGTATAGATGATCGGGGTCATTTCCTCGATGTGATCAAGGAGAAGTCGGTAGAATAGCACCTCGTTGGTGTCTTGCAGTGCGCGCAGATAGATATGTCGTTCCAGGTCATCGTCTTTTCGCTTGTATGCCTTGTAAGCTCGTGTCACCTGCTCGTCCAGGCTCTCGACCTGCGGCGGCAGGAGTCCGTGCAGGCCGAGCTTACCCCGCTCGTCCAGTGTGAACGCTGTGCCCTTGTTCCGGACCGGAGAGTTGAGAAGATCGGCACTGCGGGGGAGCACGGGGGCGGATTGCCGGGGTCGCTGGAGCGTGGCCATGTTGAGTTCCTTTCGTCCTGGAGGTTCGGGGTCTCGGGCATCTTCCTCGACACGGCCGACGCCTCACACAGTCCGGGTCTTTCCCTTTCCGTGTTGGGGCGAGTTCGCATTCGCGTCGCTAGCCCGTCGTCTGCAAAGTTGGAAGGTTGCGAGAGCAACGACCGTGCCAGAGAGGTCGGCCCAACGCTTTCCGCGGCAAGTGTGCCACGAACGAGAGCCGGAAGATGCCCCCGGCTTGGGGTTTAGGTCGGCAGGGGAACCCCTTCGCAGGCCGGCAAGGCGATTTCCGTTGATCCATAGCGTCGGTATATCCGGCGAGCCAGATGTCGTTTCGACACTCGTGGGTGGTGAAGTCGTCGTCAATGTCGATAGTCCGCAACTTGGAGGCGCGTAGCTGGGCCTTGATCCTGGTGAACGCCAACTCGATCGGGTTTTTGTCCCTGTCGGAAGGCATCCAGTCCGCCATCGCCCGGGGCAACATTCTCGCCAAACCGAGCAAACGGCTACCACCCCTCGGGGTCCCGGCCGTTGATAACCCCGCCGGGATTCCCGTTCCGCCCGCTGCGACCGCCCACCTGCCCGTCCTATCTCTCCGGCACGGGGGTTGTCAAACCCCTTCAGAGGAACAGGCAACTGGGGGCACGCGTCTCCCCGAGACACAGCACCAGTCCGGAAGTCGTGCGGTAACAGTCCTCAGGTACACCCGGACTGGAGCAGGCACACAACCGGCTCAACATGAGGGAGGAAACGGCAATGGATCGGAGGAAACGGACGAGGCGATCCGAATTCACGCCTGGTTGATCGAGCGATTATAAATAATTACATAATTCATAATAAATAAAACTAAATTATTCATTTATATTACAGATAACAGTTTTTTCAGCCTTTTATCGGATCGCGAACTCGATTGTAGGCAGAATCCGCGTATGGCATTCGAATCGGCCAAGCCAGTGGTCGTCATTATGATTTCTGTCCAGTCTAATACAGCAGATTCAGATAACAAAAAGTATGAAATCTGGTTCGCGTACTCCGTACAGATTCCACGATGTCGGCACGATGCCAGCATATTTCGTGTGCGACCAGAAACAATCCACATCGTTATTCTCCCAGCCTGCAACAGGGTGAGATTCTGCTGCACCGGCAGTGAGCATGAGATCAGGTATCGCGAGAACAGGTCGGCAGGCGCACGATGAACTCGGCGCCGGCACCGGGGCCATCGCTGTAGGCTGCCACGCTGCCTCCGTGCAACTCGACCAGGGACTTCACCAGGGCGAGCCCGAGTCCGAGCCCGCGCGTCCTTTTTTCCCCGAGCCCGGGGCCTTGCCAGAACAGGTCGAATACCCGCGGCAGCAGGTCGGGGCCGATCCCCCGGCCGTTGTCTCGGACCCGCAGGACGGCTTGCCCGGCTTCGGCCCCCGCGGTCAGCCGGATGTGCCCGCCCGGGTCGGTAAACTTGGCCGCGTTGGCCAGCAGGTTCGTCAGCACCTGCTCAAGCCGCAGCGCGTCTGCGACGAGGAACACCGGCTCGGCCGGGAGCGAAACCGTCAGCCGGTGCCTCCGCGCGGCGAACAGGTGCGCTGTCGTCTCGGTCGACACCGCCACGACCTCGCCCAGCTCCACCATTTCCATGCACAGCGGCAGTTTGTTCCAAGAACTAGCGCAGAGGTCGAAGAGGTCATCAACCATCCGCACCGCCCGCCGCGCCTGGTGTGCCGCGATGGTGTGTGCCCGCTGAGCGGCCGGGGCGATATCGCCGTCGTCCGAGATCGCTTCCAGCGCTAATAGGATGGTGGTGAGCGGGTCGCGCAGTTCGTGGGCCAGGGTTGCCAGCGACTCGTCCAGTGGCATGGGCGTTGATGCGGGCTTCGTGGAAACACAGAGCATCTTACAGCCCTCTCGGTTGAATGGGTGGGAGTGGAACACAACTCCACGACTCGCGGTTTGCAGCCGGTACATCCCTGCGGACGACAACACCCCGGCCGACAGAGGGCCTGGGTCGCCGCGCCGCGGCAACCCGTTCGTTCCCTCGCCTGTCTCATAATTGAGCGTGGCGATGTAACACCGCCGGGGGCAAAATCGGTGAGTTGTGCCGTCGCAGCCCTATAGAGGAGGCAGCATGGACGAGGAACACACCACGGCCGCCGTCCAGCGATTCCTGGACAAACTCGCTGGCGACGCGCATGCCGAGCCGGTCGTCCGCGCCCTCTTGGACCGGGCCGTCCGCCGGCTGCACCAACTCTGCGACGCGCTGCTACACCGGGGCTACCCGCGGCTGGCGCGGCCGCCGCTCAACCTCCAGGCGGACGAAATGCTCAGCGCCGTGGTCGAGCGGCTGCTCAAGGCCATGCGCGAGGCCCGCCCGGGGACCGTCCGCCAATTCTTCGCCCTGGCCAACCAGCACATGCGTTGGGAACGGAATGATATGGCCGTGACTTGGGCCGGCTATCCCGGAACATTCGTTCGAGTTTATTATGTGACACGTTCGGGTCTGCCCCGCTCGGGCACTTTGGGCGCTTTGGGCATTCTGGGAGTGGACCCAGTAAGCAGGGCGGACCTGGGGGATGGGGCCAGCTTCGCCCACCAAGTCGCCCACCGCAGCCGGGCCAGGTGACTCGACTGGCTCGCCCGATACAGGAACCCGCAGCGGCTGTCTCATTCCAGGAGCAAGNNGTGGTACGGCTCGGCAGGAGCCTCGCCCTCCCGTATATACGTCCAATCGTCGTTCCTGAGATGCGACAGCGTCAGCGGTTTTTTGTATGAGGGAAGTGCCTGCGGTTGTGCGCATCCCTCCGCGGTTGGTGGAACTCCGGGTGAGGGAGCGCTGCTATCAGCCGTTCGGGCCACCTTAGAACTACCGGACAAAACCCCTCTACTGTGAGGCAGAGGAGACTCATACCGCCCTCCAGCTCCCCCTTCCTTCTCAGGGAAGGGGGTTGGGGGGTTAGGTTTTGTCCGCTCGTCCTTGCCCTGGTATACGGGGGCCTGGTCCGCTGAAACCACACCCGCTGGGGCTGGCGTCTCGTCGGTCTGGGTGGCAGACATGACGCCGGTCCCCCTGGGTAAATCTGGGCAACACCCAGCGACTGGTGTTGGGTGCGGGCTCGGGGCAGGAGAGGGCTGCTGCGGGCCTGGGCGGGGAAGCGGAATGGGGGGCTTGAAGCGGTCGAGGCGTGGCCGCGGTTTCCTCCATTCGCCGCGATTGTGTCGCTTGTAACCGGCAGTGGTGAGGGCAACCTCGACGACCAGAGCAACGAACGTGTCGATGATTTCGAAGGGGGCATCCAGGGCGGCACAGGTCTCGCGTTCGATCTGCATTTCCAGGCGTTGGAGGCGGCGACGGTCGCGGGCCTCGATGTCCTCGCGGGCCGCGCGTTCGGCCTCCGGTCCGCAGCCGAAATATTCGCGGACGACCTTCCCATCGACCCGCCTGGTGCGGGTGTAGTACCGACCCTTTTCCCAGCCCATACGAATGCCCCAGCGATGCCGCGAGTTGTGTCCGTGGTCCTGCCCGCCAGTGGAGACTGGGGGGTAGGGCTGCTCCAGGGTAACCAGATGAGTTGCCTGACGGTGGAGGTTCGGAAGGACGAGTGCAATCCCGATCGCTCGGTACATGGCTCCCGCTCCCCGAGGTATTACTAAACTGAAAAAATCGGTTTGTGTTCCTTTGCTGCGTGATGTCCTCTGAATAGGGCCGACAATCGCTTCATGTCGGGCTCCCCGAAGAAGAGCGGCTAGCAGATCCTCAACCCTCTCGACTGGGCAGTATGGTCGAAGGAATTGTCGTTGGCTGGCCTACAATGGGAATTCAGTCGGTGTGTCGGACCGCAGCGCGCAAGACTTGGGGGACCCTCAAGCACCCGCCGATTCGCCGTTGCTCCAGCCGCCATGCTCTCTCGGGTTGTGCCGTCGCTATCCCGGCCAGCCCGAGGCACCGGGCCTCCCCCGGCGAGCCCCGCCAGCCCCAATGATCGGGGGTAGACCGCTGGCTGCCGGAGGTACCGCTGACCAGCGACCCGAGTTCCCTTTTCGGGCCGCCCCAGCAGTTTGCACGCCCCATCAACAGAATCAGAGTGACCAGTTCCAGAACGGGGGGACTCGCTCGCGACGTGGGGCGGGGTTGCCAATAAGATAGTCGCTGCCGAAGTGCCAAGGCTTTCGGTGCGACTTTCCAACGTCTCCCGGAACTCTGATTGAGATCACAGGTGTGAGTCGGCGCTATGGCGCGATGGGTACACCACAGCATTGTGTGGACGGAAAACGTGCTCTTGGCGGCCTCCAAAGCGGATCGGCCCGTTCTCGCGGGGCTTGCCCAGCGCGCGCCGGTCTGGGGTCGCAGCGTCGCGCAGGTCGTACTCGCGCCCTCAATCACCGAAGCGGCACCTCGCGCTGTGGAGGATTACTTTCCTGCCGAAAGGCAGCCTCTGATTCTCGGGCCGGCCACGCCAATCGACCGGCTCCGAACTCGCGATTTCTTTCGATATTGTGCCGACACGCTCATCCTCGGCGTGGAACGGCTTCAACGTGAGCTGCGCGATGCTGACTTTCGAGGTCCACTCGGCGTGATCGCCCCTCAGAGCGAACTCGCGAGAAAGATTATCTACGAGCTGGGGGAGGAGAAACCGGAAGTCCGGTGGTCGGAGCTGGCGTTGAGCGACGGCCGCTGGTATTACGGTCCTCATTTGCTTCAGCTCGCAGCGCACCACTTCGTCGCGACCGAAGGTGTCGATCCCTCACGAGCGCTCTGCGTCGTGCGACTCTCACCGGATCGCAAGGATCTCGATTACCTCCTGGCGACTTCGGTCCTCGGTCAAGACAAGCAGCCGCTGGGCGGAAAGGTGGTGAACATTGGAGATCGGCCGTTCAACCCGACGAGCGAAATTGAGTTCCTGCCCTTAGAGGCGAGCGCTCGATACGTTGAATTGGGCGGCAAATCCGCCGACGAGAAGCTGTGTGGGTTGGACGACTTCGCCCTGGTACGCCCAGTCGGCGTGCCCGAACGCTTCCACCTCCTCCTTGATCGGACGAAGCTGCTGGAACGGCTTAGCCAACACGTGACTCTCGCCGCTTCAAATCTCGCGAGAGGAAGACAGCTTTATCACCGCCTGCTCCAGGGAAGGTTACCTTGGGACGGGACTGCCGTCGGTGAAGACGACTCGCGTTTTCTCGCGATGTTCGAGAACGGAGAGGTGTTCGATCATCGCTCTGGCGCCATCTCGTTCGATCCCTATGAGTGGGAGCGTCTCCGATCCTTGCTGAGCAACGATCCGACCTGGGGCGATGTCACCGCGTTTTTCGATGATGTCATCGAAGAGCCGTGGCAGCGCGACCGCCCAAACTACCGCAGGATCCTGGCGACTCCAACGAAGATTCTCCTCCGAGGCGAGGAGTATTACGCGAACATGCGCAATATCTCGCCGGTGCTCCGCCTCAGAGAACTGTTCCGCAACACGTCCGTGTTGCTGGACCGGCTGAAACCGGAGCTGTTTTCGTTCCGAGACCAGCCCCAATGGAAGTTGACTCTGGGCGTCCTCGATCAAGTTCGGAACGCCGCGCTTCAGTGGGCCTGGTTCGAGCATCAGGTAAGCAGGGTCACACCGTTCGCCAATGAGCCCGCCCCGGAGCTTTCGCGCACGGCCATCGACTTCCTCGACCATGCGGCATTCGTCTACTACGCGACACTGGCCGGTCGGCGTGACGGAGGTGCCGCGCGCCTCACGTCCCTGCTTGACGCTGGCCGATCGTTGGCGCAGCGGTTGGGTCCGGTCCTAGGACGAATTGAAGAACTCATCAAGAATTGGCGAACCAATCCGGCCGAGCCGCATCTTCAGACGACCAAGCTCATCCGCCGGTGGCGGGAGGCCGATCATCCCGGTGAGAATCTTCTCCTCGCGCTCCGATCTCTCGATGATTTCCCCGATACGACAATCGGCGTCGGTATCGGTTGGGGTGGTATTGAACTCCCCGTCGTTTATCGTCAGGTGGCAGCTCTTAGCGGGCGTGGAGCATTGTCGGTTTACGCAGTGAACCTCAGCGTTTATGGGCGGAGCAGCGGCTCACCCGCGGCCCGCCCGCTGTCGCCACAAACGACTCCTGAGGCCCTCTCTGGCCAACGCGTCGTCGTGTTCGACGACAACAGCCTCTCGGGACGTACCATCGAAAAGGTTCTGGAGCATCTCTTCACAGAGCATCGGGCCGTGCCGGACGCAGTCTACATTACCCGCATCAGTGGCGAGCGGAGGTATGACCAGATGCGCATGCGAGAGCACGGGATGCTCGATCCCGACACCGTCGGCAGTTTCATTCGCGGCCACCTGGGCGAGACACCCTTCGCTCGCGCGTGGTCCCGCGACGAATACAAAAACCCCATCGGCGTGTTCAGCCTGGCACTGCGCCGCATCTTGGAGTTATTGTTCGTTAACAGCTCCGTCGATCGCTTCGAACGGGAGGGGTTCTGATGAGCACGGCCAGGGTCAAGGTGTGCCAGGTCGAGACCTTAGCCGGGGCGAAGATGGTGGCGGCCTTCGGTGCCGATTTCATCGGGCTCCATGCCATCGATCAGAACTCATTCGAGTCCAGCGAAGCAGATCGGTTTCATGAGATAACGCGCTGGCAGCTCAATCGGGCGCCTACATGCGTCCCCGTTCTTGTAACCCGCTCCACGGACGCCGCCTTCATCGCCGACGTTGTGTCGAAGACGAAAGTCTCCATCGTTCAGCTTCACGAACGCGTGCCGGCTGCGGAAATCCTGCCGCAACTGGCGCGAGAATGCGTCATCCGCGGCGTCCCCGTCCCATTGATCCTCAAAGCAATTGCCGTGGAACAAACCGATCGTGAGAAGGTCGCAGCCGAGGTAGACGAGTGGCTTCCGTGGGCGTGGGCCATCCTACTCGACGCCACCACCACAGGCGGAACGGGCCGAACGATCAACTGGGAAGTAGCCGCAGATCTTTTTTCGCGTGTGGGCCACGGGCGGACGTTTCTGGCCGGTGGGATCTCGGGACGAAACGCCGCTGCAGCTCTGGACTCGACCAAGGCATGGGCGCTCGACGCACAAACCTCCACGAAGATCCCGGACCATAGGAACCCACGCCTCAAGAGCGTCGCCGAGACGCTCTCGTTGATCGCGTCGAGCCACTGCGTCGATCGCGAAGGGTTGATGCGCTGTTACCGGTGGCGGCGCAGCGACCCGCGCCTCCTGTTTTCGCCGAGCGAACTCAGCGAAGAGGACTTCGGTCACTGCAGCGAGGCGATGGCGCGTTCTGGCTTGGACGGCGTCCAAATAGACGTTGCGGATGGAACCGCCGGCGTGCAGCCCTGGCCGGTTGGGGCTTTGGAGTGGGCGTCGCGCTGCAACCAGCGTATGCCAGAGTTTCCGCTCTGGGTTCATTGCTTCTCCCGCGACGAGCAATGGGTCCGGCGCACGATAGACGAGGTCCAGAAGGCGAATCCTCACTTCGTCGGATTGATCGTTCAACCTGGGCTTGAGATCGAGGCGGCCCACGCATTGTGCACCGATCTGGAGGAAAAACTGCAATTGCCCGTCGTTCTCTCAGTCACCGTCGGTGAGATTGAGCGCGCTGGCGACCGAGCTTGGAAGTTGCAACGGCGGAGATGGCAGTTGACCGCCCCGAACGCCGACAGCGCCCGGCGTGCCGAGCGCATTTCTCAAGCAGTTGGCATGCTCGCGAGCAGCAATGCTCGGGTCCAGCTTGACCGGGGAGTCGATCGTCCGTTATTGGAATCGCTTGAGACATTGCCGCATTGCGCGACACTGGGCCGCGGTTTACTGGAGTCGTCGGAATCGACGGCGAAGTGGATCATCGAGAAGTTGGGGGCGCAAGCGTGAGCCCGTCCGAGCCCAGCAACTCGTCGGTTCGTTCAACTAGCGAAGATGATGGCGTGCGAAGCCCCTCGCCACTCCATCTTGCCTCGTCGATCTCGATAAAGGTCGCAGAACTCCTCAAGTGCTTTCAGGTGGAAAGTCGATGACAATCCCTGTGTCCGTCTTCGCTGGACTCGGAGCTTCGACGGCAGTCGCGGAAGAGCTCGCCGATGTTCCGATCCGCCTGCCGAGCACGAATGTCGCATGCGCGATTGACCACGATCAGGCAATCCAAGCGAAACTACACCTCAACGAGGTCCGATTCCCCAACCAAGATGGCACGACGTGACAAAGCGTGAGATATTTGTGATGTTGAACGATGTCGAGGAATCATGGGAGGCAACAACATGAATCAGAAAGAGCAAACCCAGGCTGAGCAAACTCAGGCTGAATTAACTCGGGGTGAACAAATTGCGACCGACGCGAAGAACCTGATGTATCAGCGTGGTGAGCGCGACGGACTCGCTGGTTTGAATCCATCAAGCACCTCGGCAGATTACATGAAAGGGTATGGGGAGGGACGGCGTACCCGAATTGAACGAAACCTGCGCGCTAGCTGACCTGGCTGCGAGCATCGATACCGACTCGGCGTTGCTTGGGGGCTGCCCCGAGTGCCCCGGCGAGTCTGAGATCTTTTACTCTGAACTCGCTCGCGTCGGCGGGAACTACTGGATTCCCATACAAAGAGGGCACGTCGTAACCTGCTTCGGTCACATCGACCGCTGCATCGGCAGGGTGGCCGAGGTTGAGTCTTCGAAGCCTCGGTCAGCGGCCTCACACGTTCGACTCCAAGCAAGATCAGCCGCTGAGGGTCTCTTGTACACGACGCCTCTGTTACGGATTGGCAACTCCTCTTGTGACGACACCCCATCATCAATCCACCCAGTCACTCGCACCGTTTTCCGCAGCACAGGGATAGACTCAGCGGGAGATTGATCCTGGCTATCGCGGAACAGGGGGTCGCTTTGGGCCGGCTTGCCGGGCTTTCGAAGACTCAACCCCGGCCACCCCGCCGCCCGGCGAGAAGCACTGGCACGATGCAACGCCGACGATGGCGATGACGCACATCGCCATTCAGGAGAAGCTCGACGGCAAGCCGGTTGATTGGACGGAGAAGGTCAGCGACGGGCAGTACAAAGGGTGAAGTCGTTGTTGGCGCTCTCACCCATCTGTGGTAGCTTCATGACCTGCCCCTTTCCCGCCATTCTTTGCAGGAGTCGCACGCATGAAACTGGTCGTCGTCGCAGTGGGAGGTCTACTCTTCTGCTCGTTGGCACACGCCCAGAAACCGGAACCGAAGCCGGACATGGACAAGCTGCTCGACAAGCTCACCTTCACCAAGGACAAGGCGAGTCTGCCCTACCGCCTGCTCAAGCCGGATGGCTACGACAAGGACGGCAAGGACCGCTACCCGCTCGTGGTCTTCTTGCACGGCGGCTTCGGGCGCGGCACCGATAACCAGAAGCAACTCAGGAGCGGCGTCGAGGAGTTCGTGAAAGACGCGACCCGCAAGAAGCACCCGTGCTTTTTGGCGGTCCCGCAGTGCCCGCCCGACAAGCAGTGGACCAACGTCGGCTGGTTCGACGGCAAGCGCAATGTGCCGCTCGCCAAGAGCCCGACCGAGCCCTTGGCGCTGGTCCTCGACTTGATTGAAGCCCTTTGCAAAGAGGACCGCATCGACAGGGATCGCATCTACCTGACGGGCGTGTCGATGGGCGGCTACGGCACATGGGACCTCGTCTCGCGCCGGCCGGAACTGTTCGCCGCGGCGATTCCCATTAGCGCCGGCGGCGACCCAGCGCAGGCGGAAAAGCTCGCCAAGCTGTCGATCTGGGTCTTCCACGGCGACGCGGACCCGCTGGTGCCGGTCGAGCGAGCCCGCGACATGATCGCCGCGATCAAGAAGGCTGGTGGCGATCCGAAGTACACCGAGTACAAGGGGGTCGGCCACGACTCGTGGACCCCGACGTACAAGGACAACGAAGTGCTGGACTGGCTCTTCGAGCAGAAGAAGGGGTAGTCCGCCGACGACAGCGGGGCACGGCAGGGCGGCCGGCACCGTGCGGGTCAGTGCTATTGTGTATTTCAAGTCAAATAGATGGGCTGGACGGTATGGATAGACGCAGCGCGCGTCGGTCACATCGACCACTGTATCGGACCGCGCGTGAAACTGCTTCCGCTCCATACCCATCCGTTGAAGATCCCTCACTGGAACAAATGCGGTAGCCCTCGGAGTAACGACCTCCAAGGGCTGCAAACGGCAACTCTTGCGGCGGGGTGGCCGAGGTTGAGTCTTCGAAATCCCGGTCAGCGGCCTCACACGTTCGATTNNCGATTCCAAGCAAGACCAGCCGCTGAGGGCCTCTTGTACTCGAAGCCTCTGGAAGGCTTGCCGGGGTTTCGAGGACTCAACCCCCGGCCACCCCGCCGCGCGTGGTAGATTTCGTTCATGTATCTCTGAAAATGCAGACCCAAAAGCTTCTCACGTCGAAAACCCCTGTCCGCGATGTCGTGAAATGGAGTGGGCGGGATTGTCCGCAGCAGGGGGAAGCATAGACTGTGGGCGACAGGTTACGCTGTTCGGCATCCAGCCGACGGCGAACGAAGAGGGAAGCCGGTGCAAATCCGGCGCGGGGCCGCCGCTGTAATCGGTGAGGCCCGGTTCACAACGTCACTGCCAGGAAGGGATGAACGAGGGCGGATGAGGGCTGAGGCTGGCGCGGATTGAATCCATCGCCAACCATCATCCTCCCTCCTTCAGATTCTCAACCGGCGGGAAGGCGAACCGGTCCGTTCTAGCCGAAAGCCAGAAGACCTGCCTGTCGTTTCTTTCGCCGCGATGCTCCGGTACCGAGCGGTCGCGCGGGCACGGGATTTCTTCGCGCACGCAACGGGCGGGCGCACCGACCGCGCACGCTGGTCTTTGGGGCTCCGGCCGACTGCCCGACCCGGCAGGAGGTTCCCCGTGCGTGCTCGTCGCTTCCACTCCCGATTCTCTCGCTCCGCCTTCACCCTGATCGAGCTGCTGGTCGTGATCGCAATCATCGCGATCCTCATCGGCCTGCTCCTCCCGGCCGTCCAGAAAGTCCGCGAAGCCGCCGCTCGGACCAGGTGCTCCAACAACCTCAAGCAACTGGCTCTGGCGGTCCACAATTACGAGAGTGCGATTCATGTCATCCCCCCGGAGAACGGGCCATATGGCTCGGCCCCCACGTACCCCAGCCAGTTCTGGTTCGGGCTGACCACTTACGTCAACGGAAATTCACTGGTCGATCCGACACAGGGATTGTTGACGCCCTACTACGAGAATAACGCGCAGATCACCATGTGCCCGAGCCTCGTCGCCCCGCCCGGCTTTTTCCAGTACTTCACGACGACTGGGGCGACCGTGACGGGGGGGTACGGTTACAACAAGGCGGTGGGGAATAAGCAAATGGTGAACTTCGCCACCAGCCAGACCTATCTCTTCTGCGATTCCGCTCTGCTCACCAGCTACGGCACCCCAACGACCATGCAGGAGAGTGATGCCATCGTCCCGCCACCGTGTCAGCCGTCTCAGTATGGCGGTTTTACTCAAGCGTTCACTCACTTTCGTCACGTGAATGTGGCGAACATGGCGTTCCTCGACGGTCATGTCGAGACCGTAACTCAGGTTCCGGTGCCGAGTGACCCCTCCTGGCCGAGTGATGCGAATCCCCTGCGGGTGTTGAACAATCTCGGCTTCCCGACTGCGAGCGCAACCCCCTACACCGGCCAGTGATGCTGGTGAACGCTCAGATGCCCTCACCCACCTGGAGGGGGCAAACCCTTCGCCAACGTCAACTGCTGTCTCGGACCGGCGGGAGTGAAAAAACACGACCATGAAGGCCCCGCCGTGTCGTCTGTCTGATCGCCCGCACGATTCTCTTCGACTTCTCTCCGCTCCTAAAAAATGGGTATACGCCGATCGCTCTTCCGGGCGGGTGCTCACCGGCTGGCCCGCACACGCACTTGGAACTCGTCCAAGATCAACACCGTGTTTTTCGCCGATCAAACGAACAGGAGAAAAACGGGCATTTTCAACGTGCCCTGGCCATCCTGGGCCAAACGCCAGCAGTGTGGCCGGGGTTGAGTCTTCGAAACCCCGGTACGCCATCCCCACGCAGCCGGGGTTTCNNTCATCGTTCCCTGCTGGGCCAATCCGGGCTGGAAGCCCGTGCCATCGATTTCACGGTTTTGATTCTGGACAACTCCTTGCTTCCGGCCCATCTGGCCACCGGCCGGGAGACATCGCCTGGGCTAGAACTCCCCGACCCCCTCGCTCCCTGTGCGATCGACTACCCTGCCGTCGAGCCGTCCGATTTGTGTACCTGAGTCGGTCGCAGGCAGACCAAGTCCGAGGACTTGCTCACCCCGATCGAGCACATCGACATTACCCGGTTCGACCCCAGTCTTCTCGTCACTCGTCCCGGGAGTTTGTCCGGGCGATGGGTGCCTACCTGGAAAAGCACGGCTGCAAGGCCCCTGATAGCGTGGTGTACGAGACGTACAATCACGACATCCCGGTCTTCTGCCCGGCGTTCTTGGACTGCTCAGCGGGGTTCGGACTGGTCTCGCAGCAGCACGCCCGTGGGGACGGGCCGAAGCTATCACTGGACAACGCTGAGGATTTCTACGAACTGACGTAACTCAAGATCGCCAACCCGACGACCGGGCTGTTCATGGTTGGCGGCGGAGTGCCAAAACCTCCGCTCAGGACGTGTTGGTGGCGGCCGACGTTCTCGGCCGGGAAGTCCCAATGCACAAATATACTGTCCAGATGACGGTCGCCGACGTGCGGGACGGGGCGGTGTCGGGAAGCACGCTCAAGGAGGCGTCAAGTTGGGGGAAGGTGGACCTGGCATTCGAGCAGATGGTGTATAGCGAGGCAACATTAGCAGTCCCTTTGATCATCGGTTACGCCTACCATAAGGGGGCTTGGAAGGGCCGTCCGGGGCGACGGTGGAACCGACTCCTGGAACCGGTCGCAGTTGGCTAAACGGCAAGGGTGTGGTTCACTGATGGGGGAGGAAAAGCGTGACCGTGCGGCCTCTGGATCTGAGTCGACTCCGGGTGTTCCCTCTCGCCGAGCGGGTGAGCCTGACGCGGGCGGATGACATCCTCATCGACCCGGACACCCCACCCAAGCCCTGTTCGGAGGGGAACGCTGCCCTCGTTCGGGAGTGCGCTGGGCGAATCATCGACGCCCAAAGGCGGCGAGCGAGCGTGATGCTGATTTACGGAGCGCATCTGCTCCGCAATGGGACCGCTCGCATCCTGGAGCGGATGATGGCCCGGGGCTGGCTCACCCATCTGGCAACGAACGGAGCGGGGACCATCCACGACTGGGAGTACGCCTGGTTTGGGGCCTCAACCGAGAGCGTCGAGATGGGGGTGGCCGGTGGAAAGTTCGGCACCTGGCACGAGACCGCGACGAACATCCACCTGGCCCTGATGGCTGGTGCTCTCGACGGTCTCGGGTACGGCCAGGCACTTGGCCGGTTCATCCTTGAGGACGGTGCTTCGCTCCCAGACCCAGAAGAACTCACCCGCTTGATCGCTGCCGACCCGGGAGGATCGCTGGCCGGGCCGCGGGTCGAGTTGCTCCGGGCCATGCGGGACCACGGCTGGCCCTCGGGGCGGATTGACATCACCCACCGGTGGAAGTACGCCTCCATCCTGGCCCAGGCGTACCGGCACGGGATCCCGGTCACCGTCCACCCGGGGATTGGGTACGACATCATCTCGAACCACCCAGTATTCAGTGGGGCGGCCATTGGCAGGGCCGGGGAGTGGGACTTCAAACTGTTCGGCGGGTCGGTCGAGGGTCTCGATGGTGGGGTGGTCTTGTCCGTCGGGTCGGCGATCATGGGGCCGCAGGTGTTCGAAAAGAGCCTGAGTTGCGTCAATAATCTCCGCTGCCAGGCTGGCCGCGATGTGGTCCGGGATCACACCATATTCGTGGTCGATCTCCAGGACGGCGGCAATTGGGATTGGACGAAGGGAGAGCCGCCGAAGACAAACCCGGCATACTATCTACGGTTCTGTAAGAGCTACTCCCGGATGGGCGGGGCGATGCATTATCTCCAGTGCGACAACGCCACGTTCGTTCACCAACTCTATCACGAACTCTGCTCGACCCGGTGATAACCTCGGAATCCGCTTCATGTGCTTTCGCAACGGCCGGCACTACCAAACCAAACCCCGCGACAAATAGGATTACTGAAACGCCAATACTGATGTAAGGCAGTTGGTGAGAGAAAATCTACCGGTGGGCTTGCGTGCCACGGGCGGCTGGTCCGCCNNATCGTGGTAGGTCATTTCTTGGCCTCTGCCTAATAGTGGGCCATGAGCGGTTCGGCGGCATCGTCAAATGTCAGTCTTGGGGTCGTCTGGCAAAAATGTAACACCGTCGACTCTGGTGCTCAACATCGGGATATGGCTCCCGCTCAATAATCTCCTCAATCTCGAATCCTGCTTCGCGAATGTAGCCTGCCACCTTGTCGGGACGGAAAAAGAAGAAATCCACCGAGACGATCTGCCCCCACCACTCGTCCAGATGAATGGTGTCGTCGCCGATGTGAAAGGCCAGCAGTAACAGACCGCTGGGTCGTAGGACTCTGCGAAGCTCGCCCAATGCCCGCACCATCTCGCTGTGAGGAATGTGGATGATGGAGTAAAAGGCGACGAGGCCAGCCCAAACTGCGTCGGGCACGTCCAGGGCCATCATGTCGCCCTGTCGGAACTCGACTCCCGGGGTCAGGCGTTGCGCTCGCTCCACCATCGCTGGCGACAAGTCAACGCCACAAACCTGCACGCCCTGCTCCTGGAGATACCGAGCGACGTGACCAGGGCCACAACCCATGTCACACACCGGCCCGACATCACGCACACTCGCCGCAAATCGGTCGAGTAACTGTCGGTCGAGTGGCTTGTGCTGTAACTCATCGAAGATGCGGCGGACGTATTCGTCCGCTACTCGGTCGTAGCTGATCTGATAGCTGTTACGAGTCTGAGCGTCCATGTGCGATGGCACCTGATTCCACCTCGCGCACCCCCGCAATGCAATTCTCCGCACGGTCACGCCAGGATCTCGTTCACGACGCGGCCATACACATCTGTCAGCCGGAAGTCGCGGCCGCTATACCGATACGTTAGCCGCTCGTGATCCAGCCCGAGCAGATGCAGGATGGTGGCGTGGAGGTCGTGGACACTGACCCGGTCCTCCGCTGCTCGAAAGCCGAACTCGTCGGTCGCCCCGTGGACGATACCACGTTTAATCCCACCTCCTGCCAGCCACATCGTGAATCCGTAGTGGTTGTGGTCTCGACCGTCGCCGTTCTCCGAGACGGGCGTGCGGCCGAACTCCCCACCCCAGACGACCAAGGTCTCCTCCAACAGCCCCCGCTGGCGGAGATCCCTCAACAGGGCTGCGATCGGCCGATCGATTTCCCCGCACTTCTTCTTCAGCTCGTCGTTGATTCGGGCGTGGTGATCCCACCCGCCGTTGGACACTTGCACGAAACGAACGCCCCGCTCGACCAACCGCCGGGCGAGTAAACACCCGCGGGCGAAATCGCCCGCACCGTAAGCTTCCCGCACCCGCAGCGGTTCGCGGCGGACGTCGAATGCCTCCCCGGCAGCGGACTGCATCCGGAACGCCGTCTCCAGCGCCCGGATGCGGGCTTCCAGTTGCGGGTCATTCCCGTTCGCTGCGGCATGCGCTCGGTTGAAGGACTGGAGAGCATCAAGCTGCCGCTTCTGATCCGAAGGGGCGAGCGCAGGGTTGCGCAGATGCCGGATCATTTTCTCGGGATCGGTTTCCGTGGCCACCACACGGGTTGCCTGGTACTGCCCGGGCAGATATCCGCTCCGCTCGAACCCCGTCTGGCCGAACCCGGCCCCAATTGAGACGAATCCGGGCAGATTCGCATTCACGGAGCCGAGCCCATAGGAGACCCACGCCCCGATTCCCGGGTGGACAGCGTCGATTCTGCCAGTGGCCAGGTAGTTGGCCGCCGGCGAGTGATTGGGGTTGACCGCATGTACGGACCGCAGCACGCACAATTCGTCAGCGCACTCCCGGATGTTCGGGAGTAGATCGCTCACGAGTAGGCCGGACTTCCCTCCCGGGCGAAACGAGAATGGAGAAGGGAGCAGCCCGCCGGTCATCCGCTCGGTTCGCAGATCGGCGCTCCCCGGCCGCTGTCCGGCGTGTTTGGCGAGAGCGGGCTTCGGGTCGAATGTGTCCAGGTGCGATGGGCCACCCGCCATGAAGAGAAAGATCACCTGCTTGATCCGGGGCGGGAAATGCGGCTTTCCCAGCGGAGCAGGCTGTGACACAGGCGACTCGGCAGCCTGCAAGTAGCTCGCGAGTCCGAGCAAGCCGACACTACCGCCAAGCTCGCGGAGGAATGACCGGCGAGTTGGCGCGAACGGGTCGGCGAGGTCGAGGTGTGTCATGATCACTCGCAGTCAATTCAGGAACAGGAACTCGTTACTCGTCAAGGAGGAGTTTAAAGTTTAAGATTTTCAAGTTTAAAGCAGTCAATTCAGGAACAGGAATTCGTTACTCGTCAAGGAGGAGTTTAAGAGTTTAAAGCAGTCAATTCAGGAACAGAAACTCATTGCTCGTCAGGAGAACCTGGGCGAGCAGTTCCCAGGCGGGCGGGTCACCATTTCGTGCTGGCCGGACCAGTTGCAAAGCCGTGTCCCGCTCGATGGCGGTGGGGTCACGCAGGAGCACCTTTCGAAAGAGCACCCGGACTCCATCCTCGCCCGATCGTCCGGCGGTTACCGCTTTGGCCAGCGATGTTGCCGCCTGGAGTATGAACGGGCTGTTGAGGAAATAGAGCTGCTGGACGGGAGTGGTCGTTGCATCCCGCTTTTCTCCATGCGATTTCGGGTCGGGCAGGTCGAATAGCTGGTGGATGTCGGCTGGCCGCTCCCGACTCACCTTGCCGTAGACGGTCCTGCGGACACTCCAGGGGCGATCCAGAATGTCCGACGGGCCGCCGCCGACGAGAATGAGCTGGCCACTCACCTGAAGGGTGGCGTCTCTCCATGCTTCGAGTTCCAGCCGCTTGCGAGGAGCCCGCCAAAGCCATCGGTCGTCCGGATCCGCAGCGGCGGATTTGTCCTCGTGGCGACTCGACTGTCGGTACGTTGCGGATAAAACCAACTCCCGGACCAGCCATTTCATCGACCAGCGACTGGCGATGAACCGAGCAGCGAGATCGTCGAGCAGTTCGGGGTGGGTCGGGCGGTCGCCGATCGCTCCAAAGTTACTCGGGGTGGTGACCAGGGGGCGGCCAAAGACCCAACCCCACATGCGGTTCACAAACACCCGTGCAGTCAGCATTGCTGCGTCGGTGACAATGGCGTCGGCCAGTTCGCCTCGACCACTCCCTTTCTGCAACAGCCGCGGCTCTCCGGACGAGAGCACGCCAAGAAACCGACGCGGAACCACCGGCCCGGGGCGAGCCGGGTTGCCACGGATCAAGATGGGCAGATCGCGGAATCGGCCGGGTTTGTAGTCGACCACGGTCCAGGCGGGGTCGTCGCCATTGACCCAGGTTCCAGCGTCCCGAACCACGTTGGCGATCGGCCCTGTGTCCAGCTCCTTCTCTTGCTTCCGAAGGTCCGCCACCCTCACCTCGAATCTCTTGATCTGCGTGTCAAACGGGGATATGCCCTTTTTCTCCTTGATCGCCGTTCTGCGCATCTCCTTCGTGTAGTCGAGGCGCAGTGTCGCATCGAGCAAGTCACGCCGGACGGTCGTGAGGGCCTCCTGACCCGCGTCGGCAGCAGCTTTTATCGGCCGCTCGGCAAGCTGGGTATTTGCCATCACTCCAGCGAGAGCGTAGTAGTCTTCCGTGGGAATCGGATCGAACTTGTGGTCGTGGCACCTCGCGCAGGCGACCGTCAGACCCAGGAGCCCGCGTGTGATCATGTCCACCCGTTCGTCCCACTCATCTGCAACGAACGCTGCGATGACATCCCCGGAGAGCTTGGGCTCCTTGTGGTAGA
Source organism: Gemmataceae bacterium (assembly GCA_003136315.1). Classification (GTDB taxonomy): domain Bacteria; phylum Planctomycetota; class Planctomycetia; order Gemmatales; family Gemmataceae; genus Urbifossiella. The sequence continues at coordinate 22,192 of PLDW01000505.1, forward strand.
CCGGCGAGAGACCCAGGAACCCGAGTGCTGCATAGTCCTCCGGCGGAGTGCAGGGAATCAGGTCGGCAGCGAGCTGGAGTCGGACAAATCGGTCGAACGAGACATCGGTATTGAATGCCCCAATCACCCAGTCACGGTATCGATAAGGGAATCGCGGCGGCTTGCAGGTCGATTCGCCTGTGGGATTGTCCTCGGCATACCGGGCCACATCCAGCCAATGGCGAGCCCACTTCTCCCCAAAGCGGGGCGAGGCGAGTAGCTCATCGACCAGCCGCTCGTAGGCATCGGGCCGGGTGTCGGCAACAAACCCCTCGACCTGCTCGAACGTGGGTGAGAGCCCGACAAGGTCAAAGAAGACCCGGCGCGCGAGAGTGCGACGATCTGCCGGCGGGGCAGGGGCAAGTTTGTGCTCTTCGAGCCTTTTCAAGACAAAGAAGTCTGCCTTCCGGATCGGCCACTTCGAATCCGAGACCTTTGGAACAGGCTGTTCGACAACGGGTCGGAACGACCAGAACTGGCGGCCAGTTCGGCCATTTGCACTCTGGTCGGAAGACGCGGCAGGCAGCGGTGCCCCCATCATCACCCACCGTCGGATGTCCCTGACAGCCGCGTCAGGCAATTTCGCTTTCGGAGGCATCGCGGAGACATCGGGTGCGTGCGTGATGGCTCGCAGCAACAGGCTGTTCTCATCATTCGCCTTGACGAGTGGGCCGGAGTCGCCGCCTTTGCGGATGCCATCCGGGGTGTCGAGTCGGAGGCCGCCTTTTGTCTTTTTCGCAGCCGCTGAGTGGCAGGAGTAACAGTGCTCGGAGAGGACCGGCCGGACTTTCTTCTCAAAGAAATCGACACTGTCATCCGCGCGGCCAAAGGTTGGCAGCAAGGCGGTGAGCAAGAAGGCGACAGGCCAGCCCTGGCGGAATCGTCGCGAAGCGGTTGGCATGGGGTCGGTTGATCGGGCTTCGGCGGGGATGACCGTTACCGAGATAAGATGCTGGGGTGTTGGTGGGCTACACGGTATTATAGTAAGGGTAGCCAGCTCGAACTCCAAGGGCGAATCTTCTGATCGGGTTAGATCAGGTGATGCCACCGGGCGGTGCAGTCGTAACGGCTCTCGGCTTACCCCACAGAACGGCGAGTTAAAGCGGCTAGCGTGTCAACGGGAGCAACTCTCTGGCTTCCTTGTAGGCCATCCAAAGGATGAGGTCGTCGGCATTGTTTCTACCGACGAGGGGATTTCTCTCGTCGGTGGGAAGCGGCTTCATTTTCGCTATGGCACCGGCTGCCAGTTTGTGAGCCTCAGGTTCTTTGCCCTGCCGAAACAGGCTCATCGCCCGGTAGAACGTAGAAGTGCCGGATACAGAGTAATTGCCTTTCCCGAGTTGAGAAGCGGCAAGTAGCGCCGCATCGGCTAGCGCGTAATTGCCGCTGCGGTATTCAGCCATACCGAGGGCCATCTGGAAGTTGGCCTCGAATGCATTTCCCCTCCCCAGTTCCACTGCACGCCGGGCGAGAACGAGTGCGGCATCGTGGGTCTTGTCATCCAATGGACGTAAACAGCAGATCTTGGCCGCCTGCTCTGCCAATGCGGGGTTGTTCGTGTCTTTCAGGAACTGAAGTGTTCGATCGCATGTGGCGGCGAGTTCTTTGTCCTGGCCGAACCACGCTTGCAGGGCGGCTGTCTTGAGAAAATTCGGATCATAACCGCGGTCGGCGTCGAGTTTCGGTGCAACATCCCGGGGATCATGTTTCGGTGCAACAGTCACGGGACGGGGAGTAGTTACGGGAGAGGATTGTTTTGCAGTCGGAGCAGTCGCGAATTTGACAGGTGGACTGGGACCTGGATAGGGATTCTGAGGAGCATTCGTGTTGACCCGATTGCCCAGAACCCACATCTTTAAAATGAAGATGATCCCGAACAAAACCACCCCTGCAAGACCCCCTAGTTTGGCCATGATGACACTCCTCGCTCACCCGAAGGTGGCTGGACAAGCCGATCTTTCCAGATGAACGCATCTCGGGGACGAATTGGCTTCAACGACAGATGTTACCCCCGTGAATCACTGCCAGCAACGCTTTTCCTGCCCGGAGACCCGGATTAGACCCAATACCGTTGCACGCGGAGCAAGTATCAGCGTATGTGGCAACTCAGCAACGTGTTGAGGCGTGCGGCAGATGGAGGAATACCCCCCGTCATGGATAGCCAGGCCGCCACGGAGGGCGG
>PLDW01000364.1 GCA_003136315.1 Gemmataceae bacterium
TGCCCTTCGGGCTGTTCGGTTGAGGGGATCAATTGGTTCTCTCCAAGGTCGGCACGATTCGGCTTGTGCTTCACCGCCCACTCGAAGGGACGCCGAAGTCGTGTACGCTTCGCCGGAGTTCGACGGGCAAGCGGTACGTCAGCTTTTCGTGTGAGGTTCCCGAGCCAACCCTGCTTCCCACCAACGCTCTTCAGGTGGGTATCGATATTGGGCTGACGACGTCTGCCACACTGTCCCCCGGACCGAACGGTGAAGCGATCGACAATCCCAGATTCCTCCGCACCGATGAAAAGGAACTGGCGAAGGTGCAGCGGAAGTTCGCCAAGACCGAGAAAGGGACACCTGAAAGGCGGAAGCGACGCAAGCCCGTTGCCAGGGTTCACGAACGGATTGCGTTCCGACGCGACAACTTCGCCAATCAGACCGCCCGGCGAATCGTTAACCGGTTCGGGTTCATCGCCATCGAAGACCTGGAAGTGAACCGGATGGTTCACAACCATTGCCTTGCCAAGTCCATCTCCGACGCCAGTTGGTCGTTGTTCTTCACACTTCTCTTCTTCAAGGCTGCTGACCCTACCGGATTGCGGGTGCGTGGGGTGTAAGGAGAACCCGGGCTTCCGCTCAGGAGCATGTTCTGACCATACCTCTTCTTACCACGGAGGAGGTCTGGCATGGATGCCCCGAAGAAAGCCCGGGTGTTGAATCGTACCCAGCCGACGGACCGTCCGCAATCGCAACGCGGGGACCGGCAGATCGTCCTGCCTATGACCCCAGAGGAGTATGAACGCTGCTGGCATGACACAGACCAAATGCGGATTTTCGTCGATCGTGAGTTGCGAGAACACCCCGAGTTGTTCCCGGCGTGTCTGCGTAACGGCTATGCCTTCCACGGCTTCGCCCGACCGTCCCAAAAGCTTGACAAGATCCGCTTGCGCAAGATCCGTCCGGCAGGTGGTCAAGAGGCGTATCACCTTCGACCGTCGTTTGTTCTGAGCTTTATGACTGGGACCACCGACAAACTGGAGTACCCGTTGCTGTTGGCATCGTTTGGGGTGCCGGCTTGGGTTCTGACACTGGGTTACGGGCAAAGTGACATGTACTGGCAGCGGTTGGTCGAGCGGTTGGGCAGGAACCGGGTGGTTGGGACCACGGTCCGGGTGCCGGACCGCTTGCCCACGCATCTGGCTGCTGACGAGCATCACCTCAACTGGAATGGGTCCAAGGGGTACGTGGCCACAACAGCGGCCCAGGGGTGTATTCTCGGCATCAGCTTGACCGCCCAGGCGGATGACGAGCACCTCAACGCCGCCTATGACGAGTTCGCGACCGAGACTCGCGAGGTTGACCCCGAGTATGCTCCCAAGACGGTCAACACCGACGGCTGGGCGGCCACCCAAAACGCATTCCGAGCGTGGTTCGCGGGGATTACGGTGGTGCTCTGTTTCCTGCACGGATTCTTGAAGATCCGGGAGCGGGGTCGCAAACTGCGGGAGTTGCATGAGCAGGTGTGGGAGGTCTATCGGGCCAAAACGGCGGACGAATTTCGACAGCAGATGGCAGCCTTCCGGACCTGGTTCACAGCTCGCAAGTGGGCCAACAGCGTTCGTGAAATGGTCGAAAAGTTGTGGAATCGGGCGGACGAGTACGCGGCGGCCTACGCTCATCCCGGCTGCTGCCGGACCAGCAATACGGTGGATCAGCCGATGAATCGGCTGGGACGGTTGATCTATGCCGGCCGAGGCGTGCATGGCCATCAAGCCAGCTCCCAGCGTCGTCTGCGGGGTTGGGCGCTGCTGTATAACTTCAGACCGTTCGCCAAACGGAGTGGTCAGGTTCGTGAACACCAGAGTCGAGCCCACCGGCTCAACGGGAAGCAATACAGCGACAATTGGCTTGAGAACCTACTGGTTTCCGCGTCCCTTATGGGGCGGCACCAACACGCACCCGCAATCCGGTAGGGTCAGCAAGGCTGAAAGCGCCGGTCGAAGAATCGTGAAGGTCAACCCCGCCTACACCTCGCAGCAGTGTCACCGCTGCGGACACCGCCAGAAGATGCCGCTTTCGGAGCGGATCTACTGGTGCGAGTGCCGTAAAGGTGAGTGGGGTCGAGATCACAACGCCAGCCTCAATGTGTTAGCCCTGGGACGACAGGGCCTCGGGGGAAACTCCGTAGAAGCCGCCGCCCTTTAGGGCGAGCGGAGTAGTCACTTCAATAGTTCCTCACGGGTCACGGTGGTCCGCAGATATTGAAGCAATTCGCTCGGGGGGCCACAGTAGGCGCTTGCAATCATTCTCAGTTTACCCATCACCCGGCCGAATTCGCGAAGGGCTGGTCTTCCTTCAGGAAACTTTTCATCGGCGAACGTCAGGATGTCAGTTTCTGCCTTGCTTTTCTGTTGGATGCGTTCCTGTCCCGCATCATCGAGGTCGGACACGGTTGCGAGGAATGTCAATACAGCTAACACAGCAGTAGCCCAGTCGTGTGCTGAACTGGTTTGTGTCTCACCACGGGTAGCAAGCCGGTCGGCGTAGCCGTGCAGCAACAGGAGAGGCAAGTCCGGGCGATAATCCTCGTGGTCTGGGTTGTTGCGTGTGCCCAGCCAGGACAGAATCGCTGGCTGCGATTCCCCTGCGAGGAGGACGAGCAGATCGTCAATCGGTTGCCCTCGTTGTTCGATCTCCCTCAGCAGGTAATCACCCACCAGTTGGTGGGTACGGTGGTGGTTCCGAATCAAATCGGCCAGGCGGTTCCGGATGTGGTCGTCCGGGAACCAAGCGGCCAGTTGCCTTTCGAGGAGTGCCAGGCCATACAGTTCGTGCCCCAGGAACTGGACGTCCGCACTACCTGCCTTCATTCGCACCGTGCGGGTGCCCGGCTTGCCCACATCATGAAGGAGTGAACACCACTTGAGCAATAGCCGGGCTTCGGGTGTCAAGGTGGCAGTGAGATACTCTTGAACCCGGTCACGATGTGGGTCGAACCACGCAGCGTCTACCGCACTACCGCTTTGGGCGGAGAGCAGCGGTGGCGAGGCGTGGCCAAACTTCCTCATACGCCCAGCGACGACCTCGTCCAGTCGGGCGGGATTCAGCAACCCCCCGATGGGGTCGTCGAGCAACTCTTCGAGGTAAGCCATGACCGTCAGCGTGTGGTCGTAGGCATCAAGGTGATGGTAGCTCCCCTGTAAAACTCCCCATAGTGCAACGACGGGACCAAGAACATCGCGGCCATCTGTGGTCGAACAGAGGTAATCCACTCGCTCCGGCGCGTACCGATCTGCCAGCCAACCGGCCGAAAGGTGACTGAGCGGGTGATACGGGAGTTGCTTGCGGTCGAACGGTGGGCGGCCGAGCAAGTGGTCGAGCGTTTCCTCCAGCACCCAGTACAGCCCGACTACCCATCTCTCGTTTGTAGGTTGGGTATGGCCTCGCCCTGCGTGAGGCAGGAGCCCCAGCACGGTGAGGTACAAGACGGCGAGGTAATCCCGGCCATCGGCGAATTCCGGCACGCACCATCGCCGGGCGAGTCGACGCAGATGAGTGATGCAACGAGCGATTTTGTAAAGATCGTCTGGATCGGCCCCCAATCTCGCTGCGAATCCCCGCACTGGTTCCAGGCTGCAATCGCTCCCGTGGAAGTGATCGAGGAGCAGCAACTCAAGTCCCCGGGCCGCTTCAACCGTGTTCTTACCCGTGGCCGTCAGTTTGATGCACCAGAAGCGGAAATTGGCTTCCAGTCGGGCGAAGTCTGCCAGTACCGGCCCAACTCCAGTGTGTTGGAAATCGATCAGCCAGACCTTGTCCGGATCGCAGAGGACGTTCCGCGGGTTCAAATCGCCGTGGATCAGCGAGGTGACCGCCACTATCCCAGCCAGGCGATACAGCAATCCGTCACGTTGACCGCTCTTCCCAAGCAGGTGGCCTTCGAGGTGGTCGGTGGTGCCGAAGGGGATGTCCCACCCCACACCGCGGGCGAACTCCGACCGCCCAAGAGACGCAGCGCCCGATGCCCGGGGTAAGTCTCCAGTGGCTGATTCCTGTGAATGCCTCTTGCGGAAGTGGAATCGGCCGAAGAGCAACCACGGGTCATCATGTTCTGCCGGGGTATATCCGGGCGGGGGCACACTCCCAGCGAATCGGAATACACTCGGCCAAACCGCAAGCGGCCGGACGACGGGGTGAGTGTGCCACATGCTGAGGTGGCCGAACACCTGATCGATCACCCGAAGGCACCGGTCGACATCTCGTGTTCCAAGTACCACACGGTCGAACGGTTCCGCTTGAACGATGTCACCACCTAGGAACGAACTGATCATTGTGGCGTACGGTGCGGGGGACGCAGGGCCGATCGGCTGAATCTCCAGGTACTCCTCGTTCCGGGCCAGGAAGGGGCTCGGACGGTCCGTCAGGAAGGTCTCGGACCGAGTCCATTCCTGGAAGATATCGGTTGCTGGGCCTGTCTTCACAAGGAGTGGCGATCCCCAGACACTCTCCAATACCTCGGCAGGTCCGGAACTCGACAGCGGACCGCTGTGTTCAAACCGTGGTGACCGGAGCCTCGGGCGGAACACCAGGACATCGCTCCCGGAGAGCCCACCGCTGAGCCGCTTCAGCCCGACGAGTTCGCTGTACCGGCGGTACGCGCGCCACAGCAGGGCCGCACGGGTCTGCGCAGAAAGATGCCAATCTGGCTCACCGCACCGGAGAAGGCCGTCATTGATGACGCAGCGGACGCGGCGGAGGATGACGGAGTGGTTGTTGATCGTATTAACCCGGCAAGAAAGA